>CALXKC010000022.1 GCA_944388775.1 uncultured Clostridia bacterium
AAAAATTTAATTTATTAAGGAGTGTTAAAATTAGTGAAAACAAAAGTATTTAAATTTCAAGACGGAAAAAGAAACGAAAGTTATATAGAAGAAATAAAACAAATTATGAGAAAAAATGAAAATGTTGATACACAAGCAAGTTTTGATGAAAATGGAAATTATGTAGTAAAAGTTTTAATTCCAGATTGGAGAGATAAATTTAGAAAAGATTCATTAGAAGCAATAAGAAGAAAGCAAATGGAAAGTAAGGATGAAGCAACATATGGAAATTGGCAAAGTGCAAAGAATTATAAGCCAAACAGAAATTATAATAATGGATGGGATAGGTAAGAGTAATAAGGAGAGTCCATTAATCCCAGTAAGAGGGATTAAAAGAACGTCCCAAAAATCCCAGGAAAGGAAGAAAGATAGATGAAAGCAAGTATTGAATGGTTAAAAGAGTATAGTGATATTGATGTAACGCCAACTGAATTAGGTGATATTTTAACAATGACAGGTTCTAAAGTCGAAACAATAGACGAAAAAGGAAATGACATAAAAAATGTTGTTGTTGGAAAAATTTTAGAAATAGAAAAACATCCTGATGCAGATAAATTGGTAGTGACAAAAGTTGATGTTGGAACAGAAAAATTGCAAATTGTTACAGGTGCAGATAATATAAAAGTTGGGGATATGGTACCAATTGCAAAAGATGGTGCAGAATTACCTAATGGTGTTAAAATAAAAACAGGAAAATTAAGAGGAATTGATTCATGTGGTATGATGTGTTCAGTTGGAGAACTAAACTTAGATTTAGCTGATTATCCAGGACAAATCGAACATGGAATAATGATTTTAGATAAGAGTTTAGAAAAAGATTTAGGAAAAGACATAGTTGACGTTTTAAATTTAAGAGAAGATATTATCGATTTTGAAATTACTTCAAATAGACCAGATTGTTTTTCTATTGAAGGATTAGGAAGAGAAACAGCAGTATCTTTGAACAAAGAATTTAAAAATCCAAGAGGAAATTTAGATAAATTAGAAGTTGAAGATAAAAAAGAAATAGAAGGATTAAAAGTTGATATTGAAGCTCCTGATTTATGTTATAGATATATTGCAAGAGTTGTTAAAAATGTAAAAATTAAGGAATCACCAGACTGGATGAAAAGAAGATTAAGAGCTTGTGGAGTTAGAAGTATAAATAACATAGTTGATATTACAAACTATGTAATGCTAGAATTAGGCCAACCAATGCATGCTTTTGATATTAATTCTATTGAAGGAAAACATATTACTGTTAGAAGAGCAAAAAATGGAGAAAAAATTACAACATTAGATGAGCAAGAAAGAGTATTAAATGAAGAAGATTTGGTAATTGCAGATGACAAGAAAGCTGTAGCTATTGCTGGTGTTATGGGTGGACTAAATTCAGAAATAGAAAACGATACTGAAACTGTAGTGTTTGAATCAGCAGTATTTTATGGTGGAAGTGTAAGAAAAACAGCTAAAAAAGTAGGATTAAGAACAGAGGCATCTTCAAGATTTGAAAAAGGTTTATCTGCCGAAAATGCATTAAGAGCAGTAAATAGAGCAGTTGAATTAGTAGAATTAACTGGTAGCGGAGAAGTTGTAGATGGAAAAGTTGATGTTTATCCTACAAAACAAGAAATTCATAAAATAAAATTAGATGTGGATAGAATTAATAATTTATTAGGAACTAAATTATCAAAACAAGAAATGATTGATATATTAGAAAAATTAGAAATAAAAGTAGAAAATGATGTAGCAATTTCACCATATTTCAGAATGGATTTAACATGTTTAGCTGACATAGCAGAAGAAGTTGCAAGATTTTATGGATATGATAAATTGGATACAACTCTAATAAAAGCAGATACAACTTTAGGTATTAGAAATAAAGAACAAAAAATAATCAAGAAAGTTAGAGATGTATTAGTAGATAGTGGCTTATCAGAAATCTATACATATGGATTTATAAGTAAAAAAGATTTAGAAAAATCAAATATTTCAGAAGAAGTTCAAAAATACGCAATAACATTACAAAATCCATTAGGTGAAGAATTCAAATTGATGAGACCATCAACAGTACCAAGTATGATGCAAATACTTGCAACAAATGCAAATAAGAAAAATCAAAATGTAAAATTATTTGATATATCTAGAAATTACAAAAATACAAATCATCAAGTAGAAGATGGAGAAGTTCCAGTACAAGAAGATATTTTAACAATAGGAATGTATGGAGATGATATTGATTTCTATGTATTAAAAGGAATTATTGAAAATGTTTTAGAATCAATAAGTGTAAATAGATATGATGTAGAAAAAGAAAGAAATAACAGATCATATCATCCAGGAAGATGTGCAAATATTAAAATAGGAATTGATGTAATAGGAACAATCGGAGAAGTACATCCAGAAGTATTACAAAATTATGATATTGGAAAAAGAGCATATTTAGCAGAAATTAATATTACAAAACTAGTAAAATATTCAAGAGAAAATAAAAAATATGTCGAAATTCCAAAATTCCCAGCAGTTGAAAGAGATATTGCAATAATTGTTGATGAAGAAGTAGAAGTAGGTCAAATTGAAAAGATAATTACTAAAAAAGGTAAAAAACTTCTTGAAAGCATGAAGCTATTTGATATTTACAGAAATGAAAAACTTGGAGAAAACAAGAAAAGTGTTGCATATTCTTTAATCTTTAGAGATAAAAATAAAACACTTAGTGATGAAGAAATAAATAATGTTATGGATTCAATTATTTCTGAATTAGAGAAAATTTTACATGCAGAATTAAGAAAATAAGAATGAAAAATTTCAAGTGTCAAATTTAATTGGATATGGCTCTTGAAATTTTTCTTGCCAAAATATACATAATGTGGTAAAATAGGCTCTGTAACTCATTAACACATATTTCTATGCTAAAAAATTTTAGAAGGGAGAAAAAATAATGATTCGGGAAGAAAAGAAAAAAGTAGTTGACAAAAAATTGGAAGGTGTGGCATATAACACATCTAACTTGTTACTTCGGCTTCTTAGATATGATCCAGGTAATAAAAAAATTAATATTATCTGTCGAGGAGTACATATAAAAGTCTCTGGAATAGATAATATGATTATTAGATGTGATGATGCAGATATCTTGGAAGTGGAAGATTATGGACTTCCATATGGAGATATAATGGAAATGTATCTACCATTTAATGCAAAATCTTTAGACCCTACAAGTCAAGAACTTGCCGATAGAATAAATAAAGATGAAGTGTTTAAAAAATACAATTCTATTGTTTTAATTGGTGTAGGGGAAGGTGGATTATATATGGTAAATACGACAAAGTTCTTACATCGAAAAGTGAGAATCGCAACGATAGCTACACCGTTTCAAGGAACGCTTATGGCTAGTACTAGATTTGTAAATCGAAAAGCCAAAAATCCAATTGACAAAATTATATATAGTCAAATTCAAAGAAGGTATAATTTACCAAATAGGATTATATCTGGGGAAAAATTTGATTATGGCATCAAATTTTTTTATTTGACTAAACATTGCTGGATTAATTTTGTTGCATCTCATGGAAAAGCTAAAACACTAAAAGAAGCTTTACAAAATCATTTTGCTAAAAAGATTTTTGCTAATCTTGATAATGATGGAATTATACCTGTTACTTCACAGGAATGTGACAGAGAAGAAGTAAGTCAAGAAATTAAAATAATAGCTTCGCATGATGAGTCATTATTTAAAGCACTTGAGTATTTCAAAGGCTAGAGTTTATGAAAATAGATATTTCTGCAAAAGGAGATATCTATTTTCTTTTTTTGCTATTGTTTAAAACATAAAAATTTGATATACTAACAAAAGTAAAAAAGGAGATTGAAATGGTAGCTGAAGTGATAATAAATAGAGGAGCAAAAAAACTAAATAGAACATTTGACTACAACATACCAAAAGAACTAGAGGACCTAATTTTAGTAGGAAGCAAAGTCATAGTGCCATTTGGAAAGGGAGAAAAACAAGAAGAAGCATTCGTAGTCAAATTAAAAGAAAAATCAGAATTTGCAAATAAAGACATTATAAAAATAGAAGAAAACTTGACAGATAAACAAATAGAACTTGCAAAATGGATGGCAAATAGATATTTTTGTAATGTATCAGACTGTATTAAACTTATGCTAACACCTGGAACAAGAACAAAAAATAAAGAAAAGAGAATTCAAGATAAAATCATAAATACAGTATATTTAAAAAAAGATATTGAAGAAATAGAATTTGAGATAGAAACTAAAAAAATAAAATCTGAAAAACAAATAAAAATATTAAAATTTATAAAAGATAACGAAGGGGCAACAATACCGGAAATAGAGATGTTCACAGATACATCAAGAGCAATTGTAAATACATTAATAAAAAACGGATATTTAGAAATTGTAGAAAAAAAGGTAGAAAGAAATCCATTACTATTTAAAGATTACAAAAAGACTGAAAAGTTACAATTAACAGATGAGCAACAAGAAGCGTTTGAAAAAGTAGAAAAAGCGATTGATGAAAATAGATTTGAACAATTCTTATTATATGGGGTAACAGGTTCTGGAAAAACAGAAGTATATTTACAACTAATACAAAAAGTAATAGAAAAAGAAAGAACAGCAATTGTATTAGTTCCAGAAATTTCATTAACTCCACAAATGCTAGAAAGATTTGTATCAAGATTTGGAAAAGAAGATATAGCAATATTACATAGTAAACTTTCAATAGGTGAAAGGCATGACGAATGGGAAAAAATAAGAAATGGGGATGCAAAAATTGTAATAGGAGCAAGGTCTGCTATATTTGCACCATTAGCAAATGTAGGAGTTATTATAATAGATGAAGAGCATGATAGTTCATATAAATCAGAAACAACACCAAAATACAATGCAAAGGAAATAGCAAAAAAGTTAGCAAAAGAAAACAATATTCCATTGCTATTAGGGAGCGCAACACCTGATTTGCAGACATTCTATAAAGCTACAAAGGAAAGTGACAAAAATACAGAAATAACATTGTTGGAATTGACCAAAAGAGCAAACAATTCATCACTTCCATCAGTTGAAATAATAGATTTAAAACAAGAACTTGCAAATGGAAACCGTTCAATGTTAAGTATGGAGCTATATTCTAATATAGAAGAAAATTTGAAAAATAAAAGACAGACAATATTATTTCTAAATAGAAGAGGTTATTCAACCTTTATAATGTGCAGAAATTGTGGTTACACAGTAAAATGTCCAAATTGTAATATCAGTTTGACATATCATAGTTATGAAAGAAAATTAAAATGTCATTATTGTGGATACGAGCAAAATATAGTAACAGTATGTCCTGAATGTAAAAGCGATAAAATAAGATATTTTGGAACAGGAACACAAAAACTTGAACAAGAAATACATAAGCAATTTCCAAATGCAAGTACAATAAGAATGGATATAGATACTGTAACAAAGAAAAATTCACATGAAGAAATTATAAATAAATTCAAAAATGAAAATATAGACATTTTGATAGGAACACAAATGGTGGTAAAGGGGCATCATTTTCCAAATGTAACATTGGTGGGAGTAATTGCAGCCGACAGCTCATTAAATATAGATGATTATAGAGCAAATGAAAGAACGTTTCAAATTTTAACACAAGTAGCAGGTAGAGCAGGACGTGAGAATTTGCCAGGAAAAGTCATAATTCAAACATATAATCCTCAAAGTTTTGCTATACAATGTTCAAGAGAGCAAAATTATGAAAAATTTTACGAAACAGAAATTGCTTTGAGAAAACAATTGAAATATCCGCCATTTTGCGATATAATATTAATTGGATTTAATAGTTATAATGAAAATGAAATAAAAAAAGTATCAAATCAGATGTATGAGGAATTGCAAAAAGAGTTGAACGCATTGAGAAATTTACAGGAGAATGAAATAAAACTATTTAAACCAATGCCTTGTCCAATTGATAAGATACAAAATAGATATAGGTGGAGAATTATAATAAAAGGTAATATGACAGAAGAAATAAATAGAATTTTAAATGATTCTCTAAAAAATATTTATAAACAAAATATAAAAGACACAAGAATTTCAATAGATGTGAATCCAAACAATATGAGTTAGCAGGGATTTTTAGGACCGTCCCCTAATCCCTGTAAGTCAAGAAAGGAGATAGAAATGGCAATTAGAAATTTAAGATATCAAGGAGACGACATATTAAAGAAAAAATCAAAAGAAGTACCAGAAGAAGAGATATCAACTGAAAAAATACAAACACTTATAGATGATATGATTGAAACAATGCATAAATATAATGGAGTGGGACTAGCAGCAGTTCAAGTTGGTGTATTAAAAAGAATTGTTGTAATTGACTTATATGATGATAAAGGACCAATAGTATTGATAAATCCTGTAATTATTAAAACAAAGGGAGAGCAAGAGGTAGAAGAAGGATGCCTAAGTTTTCCAAATGAATTTGCAAAAATAATCAGACCTGCTGAAGTTGTAGCAGAATATACTGATAGAGAAGGAAAAAGAATGCAAGTAAAGGCTAAAGAATTACTAGCACAAGCAATATCACATGAAGTAGATCATTTAAATGGAGAAGTTTTTATTGATAAAATAATTCCGGGAACGCTAGAGTATGTTGAGCCTGAAGAAAATTAGTATTGTTGAAAAATAATTACAATAAGGAAAGGATAAAAAATATGAGAGTTTTGTTTATGGGAACACCAGACTTTGCTGAGGAGTCTTTAAAAAGTTTAGTAGAAGCAAATTATGATGTTATAGGAGTAGTAACAAATCTGGACAAGCCAAAAGGTAGAGGAATGAAAATGGTAGCATCTCCTGTAAAAGAATATGCAGAGGAAAAAGGATTAAAAATATATCAACCAGAAAAAGTTAGAAAAAATGTAGAATTTATTGAAGAAATCAAAAATCTAAATCCAGATGTTATATGTGTTGTAGCATATGGAAAAATTCTACCAAAAGAAATATTAGAAATCCCAAGATTAGGTTGCATTAATGTACATGGTTCATTACTTCCAAAATATAGAGGTGCAGCACCAATCCAATGGGCAGTATTAAATGGAGATAAAACAACTGGAATTACAACAATGTATATGGATGAAGGTATGGATACAGGGGATATAATTTTAAAACAAGAAGTAGAAATTGGAGAAGATGAAACAACAGGAGAATTATGGGATAGACTTTCTAAAATAGGTGGAGAACTTTTAGTTAAAACTTTAAAAGAAATAGAGAAAGGAACAGCAACAAGAGAAAAACAAGGTGATGATTTTACTACTGCTCCAATGTTGTCAAAAGAAATGGCGAAAATTGATTGGAATAAAAAAACAGCACAAGAAATTAAGAATTTAGTTAGAGGCTTAAATCCAATTATGGGAGCTTATACATTTTTAAATGGCAAGAAGATTAAGTTTTGGAAAGTTGATTTAGCAAAAGAAGATGAGATAATGGTAGAAAATCTTGACTTTTTAGGAAATGGTGTGGTTCTATTATCAGATAGTAAAGATGGATTATATATTAAAGCAAAAGATGGAATTATAAAAGTGTTGGAAATTCAAGGAGAAAATGCAAAGAGAATGTCAATTCAAGATTATCTAAGAGGAAATAAGATAGAGGAATTTGAAGTTTTTGAGTAAAACAGTTGTAAAATATAAAAAAAATTGATATACTTATATGGAAAAAATAAGTATATCTTTTTTGATATATGGATAGGAGGAATTCATATGAGTGAAGAAAACAAAATGAATGAAGATAATAAAGGGGAAGTTGTAGAATTAGAAGAAGAAATAAAATCAGAAAATGATGGTATACAAATATCAAGTGATGTTGTAGCTGTTATTGCAGGAGTAGCTGTTTCAGAAGTACAAGGAGTTGCTGGAATGGCAGGAGGATTTGCAGGAGGAATATCAGAAGTATTTAGTGGCAAGAAAAATCTTGCAAAAGGAATCAAGGCTGATATTGAAGATGGAAAAGCTAAACTAGATGTTAATATTATTGTGGAATATGGTTCAAGAATACCAGATGTAGCTTTTGAAATCCAAAATAGAGTAAAAAAAGCTGTAGAAAACATGACAGGCTTAGTTGTTGAAGAAGTTAATGTCCATGTTCAAGGTGTAAATACAGACACAGCAATAGCTGAGAAAACAGAAACAGAAAATAATGATCAAGATGATGAATAATAAGAGTAGCAAGTATAAAACATAGTAAAAAAGAAAAATTTAAGATTAAATTAAATGCTATAGGGAAATAATAAAAAATATAGCAAAATAGGAGGAAATGAGATGAAAACTTTAGAAAAAATCACATTAATTATATATTCTAATATAATATTAATACTATCAATAATATTATGTTTGTTGATATTTGGATGGCTAGATATAGATGTAGCAGGTAGAGTAGTAGAAGGAATGGTATCAGGAGGAACAATAACAAATATTGTTTTAGCAGTATGTGTAATATTTATTTTACTTTCAATAAAATGCGTATTCTTTGATTCAACATCAAGAGAGCAAATTAAAGAAAGACAAGGAGTTTTATTAGAAAACGACAACGGAAAATTGATGATATCAAAAGAAACAATTGAAAATTTAGTTAATTCAGTTGCATTAAATTTCGAAAGTGCTGAAGATGTTACAACAAGAGTAGATTTAGATAGAGATAACAATGTTAGAGTATATGTTACATTAATTGTAAATGCAAATGCAGTTATCAAAGATTTATCAGCTAATTTACAAAATAAGATAAAAGAAAAAATAAAAGTAGCAACAGATTTAGAAGTTAAAGAAGTAAATATTACTGTTAAGAAAGTTGCTCCAAAGGAGTCAATTGAAAAATAATTACAATTTTGGCGTCGTCAAACTTGTTTTCCTAGCCAAAATTTAATTCTTTTCCAATTGGATTTACGCAAAACATGAAAAATTAGAAATGTCAGAGAGGAATGATTCAAATGGATAATTTTAAGAATTTTTGGAGTCAATATAAAGGAGCAATAATAGGTATTATAGTAGCAATATTAATTTTAGTAACTAGATTACATGATTTAATATTAGCAATTGTAGTATTGATATTAGGTGCTTTTATTGGAAATTATGTACAACAAAATAAAGAAGACGTAAAATCAAAATTAAAAGGTTTTATAGATAAAATGTAGAAATTAAAGGGGAAAAGTAAGAAATGAATAGGTCAGCAATACGTGAAAAAGCATTTGAACTAATATATAGCTTAGAAATACAAAAACAAGATAGTTCTTTGAATAAAGAAGATTTACAAGAAGCGGTAGATTTGTATATTGAAAATAACGAAATTACAGATAAAAGTGCAAAAGAATATATTCAAGATGCAATTTTTGGGATTGAAAAAAATAAAGAAAAGATTGTAAATCAAATAGAAAAAAATCTAAAAAAAGATTGGAAAATAGATAGAATTTCAAAAATTGATCTAGCAATTTTAAAATTAGCAATTTATGAAATTCAATATAAACAACTACCATTTAAAGTTGTTATAAATGAAGCTGTAGAACTAGCTAAGAAATACGGAGAAGACTCATCAAAAAACTTTGTTAATGGAGTATTAGCAAGTATTGTAAATTAATATTTATAGACTAAAATTTCATTTAAAACTAGGTTATATACAAAAGTATTTTTCCTTGTATTTTAAATGAAATTTTGCTTGCAAAAATTAAAAACTTTTAAGTATGAGTTAATAGGTGAAAGGAATGATACTAAAAATGAAATATGCAAATATGGCAATTACGGTATCTTATCTAAATCAATACATAAAAGAAAAGATAGCAAATGATGAATATTTAAATCATATATTAATAAAGGGAGAAATATCTAATTTTAAACATCATTATACTGGACATATGTATTTTACACTAAAAGATGAAAAATCATTAGTAAAATGTATAATGTTTAAATCATATGCACAAAAATTAAACTTTACACCAAAAGACGGAATGAAAGTATTTATATTAGGAAGTGTATCAGTATTTGAAAGAGATGGAGTCTACCAAGTATATGCACAAGCTATGGAAGAAGATGGCGTAGGCGATTTATATGTAAAATATCAAGAATTAAAAGAAAAATTAGAAAAAGAAGGATTATTTGACGAAACACACAAAAAGCCTATTCCTACAATGCCAAAAGTTATAGGAGTATTAACATCTCAGACTGGTTCAGTAATAAGAGATATAATAAATGTTTCAACAAGAAGAAATCCAAATGTATATATCAGATTATTACCAGTAGCAGTACAAGGAGAAGGGGCCGCTGAAAAAATAGCAGACGGAATTAGATATATGAATGAAAAAAATTTAGCAGATGTATTAATATTAGCTAGAGGTGGTGGATCATTAGAAGATTTATGGCCATTTAATGAAGAAATTGTTGCAAGAGCAATATATGATTCAAAAATACCAATAATATCAGCAGTAGGACATGAAACAGACTTTTCAATATCAGACTTTGTTGCAGACTTAAGAGCGCCAACACCATCTGCTGCAGCAGAACTTGCTGTACCAGATATCTATGAAGTAAAGCAAAAAATATTAGGATATCAAAATAGATTAAGAATATCTTTAATAAAAAAAGTAGAATTAATGCAGATGAGATATGAAAAATGTATGGCAAGCACAGTGTTTAAAGAACCAACTAGAAAAATACAGGAACAATATTTAGTGGTAGATCAATACATAAAAAAATTAGAGAATATAATAAAAACAAAATATGAAAAAGAAAAGTCAAACTTTGTTGAATTAACTGCAAAATTAGATGCATATAGTCCACTAAAAACACTAACTAGAGGATATTCAATTACAGAAAAAGATGGTAAAATAGTAAAAAAAGTAGCAGAACTAAAATCAGGTGATGAAATATTAATAAGGCTAGCTGATGGAAAGAGGAATGCAACTATCAGGGATTAGGGGACGGTCCTAAAAATCCCTGCTTTTAGGGATTTAGGGACGGACCTTGGAAATAAAAGAGAATTAAAGGGAATTTATTCTTAATTAATTATTAAAAAAGGAGCGATAAAAAGCATGGAAAAAAATAAAAATTTTGAAGAACAAATGGCAGAATTAGAAAAAATAGTAACAGAATTAGAAAAAGGAGATTTAAGTCTAGACGAATCAGTTGCAAAATTTGAAGAAGGAATCAAACTTTCAAAGGAATGTAACAAGGTTTTAGAAGAAGCTGAAAAGAAAATTACAATTTTAGTTAATCAAGATGGAGATATGAAAGAAGAAAGTTTTGATACAGAAGAAAATGCTTAGAAAATAATAAAAACTAATATAAATATAAAAGGGAGAGAAGTATGAACAATTTTATCACATTTATACAAAATAAATACATATATATACCATTTTTACTATGGTTTTGTATACAACTATTTAAATTAATTTATGACTTAGTGACAACTAAGAAATTTAATTTTAAAAGAATTTTAGGAGCAGGAGGAATGCCAAGTTCTCATTCAGCAGTCGTAGTTGGATTGACAACATTAATTGGAAAATATGAAGGAGTAGGCACATCACTTTTTGCATTATCGTTTATTGTTGCGTTTGTTGTAATGTATGACGCATGTGGGGTTAGGAGAGCCGCTGGAAAACAAGCAGCTTTATTAAATAAATTAGTGGAAACACCAGGGTTAACAGGTGTTCAGGTTTCAGAAAAGTTAGTTGAAGTCTTAGGTCATACACCAGTACAGGTATTTGTTGGAGCGTTAATTGGATTAGTTGTTGGATTAATTGCGTAAAAGAAAGGGTGATTGTTATGACAGATATTGAAATTGCAAGAAATACAAAATTAGAAAAAATTGTAGATGTAGCTAAAAAGGTAGGAATTGAAGAAGATGATATAGAGCAATATGGAAAATATAAAGCTAAAATCTCAAATGAAGTATATGAAAAAAGAAGAAATAAAAAAGATGGAAAGTTGATATTAGTTACGGCAATCAGTCCAACACCATTAGGTGAAGGAAAAACTACCATGTCAATAGCAATTGCCGATGGGTTAAAGAAAATAGGAAAAAAATCAATACTTGCATTAAGAGAACCTTCACTTGGACCTGTTTTTGGAATAAAAGGTGGAGCAACTGGTGGTGGAAAAGTACAAATAGCACCAATGGAAGATATAAATTTACACTTTACAGGTGATATTCATGCAATGACAGCTGCAAATAATTTATTATCTAGCCTAATTGATAATCACATTTATTTTGGAAATGAATTAGGTTTTGATAGAGTTGTATGGAAAAGATGTGTTGATTTAAATGATAGGCAATTAAGAGTAGTTGAGACAGGTTTATCTGGAGAAAAGAAAATAGTACCACGTAGAGATTCATTTGATATAACTGTTGCGTCTGAAATTATGGCAATTGTTTGTTTAGCAGAAAATATAGAAGATTTAAAAACAAGACTTGGAAATATTTTGGTAGGCTATAATAAAGAAGGAGAACCAATATATAGCAGACAGTTAAATGCACAAGGTGCTATGACAGTCCTTTTAAAAGATGCTATTAAACCTAATTTAGTACAAACTTTAGAACATACACCAGCAATTGTACATGGTGGACCATTTGCAAATATAGCACATGGATGTAATAGTATTATTGCAACTAGAATGGCTTTAAAACTAGGAGACTATGTTATAACAGAAGCAGGATTTGGTGCTGATTTAGGAGCAGAAAAGTTCTTAGATATTAAATGTAGAAAAGCAGGATTAAAACCAGATGCAGTAGTATTGGTTGCAACAATTAAAGCTATTAAATATCATGGTGGAGTAGAAAAGGATAAGATACAGGAAGAAAATTTAGAAGGTCTAGAAAAAGGAATGGATAATCTATATAGACATATAGATAATTTAAAAAATAAATTTGGATTGAATGTCATAGTTGCATTAAATAGATATAATCAAGATACAGAAAGAGAGATTAAGTTTATAGAACAAAAATTGAATGAAAAAGGTGTTGAATTAAGTCTAGTTGAAGGTTGGGCAAAAGGTGGAGACGGTGCAACTGATATTGCAAACAAATTGGTAAAATTGACTGAACAAAAAGAAAATTTTAAATATATGTATGACTTAAATGAAAATATCAAATCAAAAATACAAAAAGTTGCAACTAAGATTTATGGAGCCAAAGATGTTGAATATTCAGAAGAAGCGGAAAAAGAAATTGAGAAAATAGAAAAATTAGGTTATGGAGATTTACCTGTTTGTATTGCTAAAACACAATATTCTTTTTCAGATGATGCAAAGAACTTAGAATGTAAAGATGAATATAATATACATGTTAGAAATGTAGAGTTAAAAGCTGGTGCAGGATTTATAGTAGTTCTTGCAGGTAAAATTATGACTATGCCTGGACTTCCAAAGATACCTGCAGCAGAGAGTATTGATATTGATGATGATGGAGAAATTGTAGGGATTTTTTAGCAGGTTGAAAAATATCTTTTCCAACAACTATATTGTGCTTTGGGATAGGAAAGGAATGGTAGATGAATGAACGATAAAATAATTATAAAAGGTGCAAAAGAACATAATTTAAAAAATATAGATTTAGAAATACCAAGAGATAAATTAGTAGTAATTACGGGACTTTCAGGTTCTGGAAAATCAAGTCTAGCATTTGACACATTATATGCTGAAGGACAAAGAAGATATGTAGAAAGTCTATCATCATATGCAAGACAGTTCTTAGGATTAATGGAAAAGCCAAATGTAGAAAGAATAGATGGGTTGTCTCCTGCGATTTCAATAGACCAAAAAACCACATCAAAAAATCCTCGTTCAACAGTTGGAACAGTAACAGAAATATATGACTACATACGTCTTTTATATGCAAGAATTGGAGTACCATATTGTCCAAACTGTCATAAAAAAATAGAGAAACAGTCAATTGACCAGATAATTGATAATATAATGACATTAGAAGAAGGAACAAGAATCCAAGTATTAGCACCAGTTGTAAGAGGAAGAAAGGGAGAGTTTACTAAACAGTTACAAGAATATCAAAAAGAAGGTTTTGTAAGAGTTAGAATAGATGGTGAAGTATATGAACTTTCTGATGATATAGAAATAGATAGAAAAAAGAAGCATAATGTAGAATTGGTTGTAGATAGATTAGTAATAAAACCAGATATAATTA
Source organism: uncultured Clostridia bacterium (assembly GCA_944388775.1). Taxonomy (GTDB): domain Bacteria; phylum Bacillota; class Clostridia; order TANB77; family CAG-508; genus CAG-269. The sequence continues at coordinate 14,203 of CALXKC010000022.1, forward strand.
GTAGATTAACCGAATCTGTTGAAGTAGCATTAAAACATGCAAACCAATTGGTTTTAATAGATGTTGTAGGAAAAGAGCCAAAACTATATAGTTGTAACTATGCATGTCCTGATTGTGGATTTAGTTTCCCAGAATTAACTCCAAGAATGTTTTCATTCAATAATCCATTTGGTGCTTGTCCAACTTGTACAGGTATTGGATATTTAATGAAAATGGATGAAGATTTAATTGTGCCAGACAAGAATAAAACTCTTTACGATGGAATAAAAGCATTTGGTTCAAGCACTATGAAAAAAGGCGACACAATGGCAAAAATGTATTTTGAAAGTATTGGTAGACATTATGGAATAGATATAAAAGGTAAAAAAATAAAAGATTTACCAAGATGGTTTATGGAGAAGATTTTATATGGTACTGGTGATGAAGAAATTGATTTTGAATATTCATCTTATGCAGGTACAAGAAAATTCACAGCACCATTTGAAGGGGTATTGCCAACATTAGATAGACGTCATAATGAAACAAAATCTCAAGGAATGAGAGACTTTTATGAGATGTATATGACAAATTCAGAATGTTATGCTTGTCATGGAGCAAGATTAAAACCGGAAATTTTATCAATAAAAGTAGGAGATAAAAACATAAACGAATTAACAGAAATGTCAATTGATAAAATAAAGGCTTATTTAAATAACTTAGAATTAAACAAAACAGAAGCAATGATTTCAGAATTAATATTAAAAGAAATTGACCAAAGATTGCAATTTTTAATGGATGTTGGATTGGAATATCTAACTCTATCAAGAAATGCAGGAACATTATCAGGTGGAGAAGCTCAAAGAATTCGTTTAGCAACGCAAATTGGTTCAGGTTTGACAGGAGTATTATATATCTTAGATGAACCAAGTATAGGATTACATCAAAGAGATAATGATAAACTTTTAGCAACATTAAAGAAATTAAGAGATTTAGGAAATACATTACTTGTTGTTGAACATGATGAAGATACAATGTATGCCGCAGATCAAATAATCGATATCGGACCAGGTGCTGGAACTCATGGTGGACAAGTTATGGCACAGCGGAACTGCTGAAGAAGTTAAACAAGTTGAGGATTCTATAACGGGTCAATATTTGAGTGGTAGAAAACAGATACCAGTACCTAAAAAAAGGAGAAAACATACAAAAACAAAAGTTATTGAAGTACAAGGTGCAACTGAAAACAACTTGAAAAATATAAGTGTAAAATTTCCATTAGGAGTATTTAACTGCGTAACAGGAGTTTCAGGTTCAGGAAAATCGACTTTAGTAAATGAAGTATTATATAAAACAATTGCGAAAGAATTAAATGGCTCAAATGAAAAACCAGGAAAATGCAAAGCAGTTAAAGGATTAAATAATATTGATAAAATAATAAATATAGACCAATCACCAATAGGAAGAACACCACGTTCAAATCCAGCTACATATACAGGAGTATTTGATTTTATTAGAGACTTATTTGCAGCAACAGAAGAAGCAAAAGTTAGAGGATATCAAAAAGGAAGATTTAGTTTCAATGTTGCAGGAGGAAGATGTGAAAGTTGTAATGGTGATGGAGTTCATAAAATCGAAATGCACTTCTTACCAGATATTTATGTGCCCTGTGAGGTATGTAAAGGAAAAAGATATAACAGAGAAACATTAGAAGTAAAATATAAAGGAAAATCAATTGCAGATGTACTAGATATGACAGTAGAAGAAGCATTAAAATTTTTTGATAAAGTACCACGTATAAAACAAAAAATCCAAACATTATATGATGTAGGATTAAGTTATATCAAATTAGGACAACCATCAACAACATTATCAGGTGGAGAAGCACAAAGAGTAAAACTTGCAACAGAACTATCTAAAAAAGCAACAGGAAAAACATTATATATATTAGATGAGCCAACAACAGGACTTCATATAGCAGATGTTCATAAATTAGTTGACATACTACAAAGATTAGTAGACACAGGAAACACAATAATTGTAATTGAGCATAATTTGGACTTAATAAAAACATGTGACCACATAATAGATTTAGGACCAGAAGGTGGAGACAATGGGGGAGAAGTGGTTGCAGTTGGTACACCAGAGCAAATTTGTAATAACGAAAGAAGTTATACAGGAAAATTTTTAAAGAAATATTTAATTAATTAGTAGATAGATAAAATACAAAATGAATTTAGGGGAAATACAATGAAAGGCAAAGAACACTATAGTTATTTTTTAATAAAACCAGATGGGATAAGATATTTTAATGAAATAAAACAAGATATTTATGAAAAAGGATTTGATAGAGTAATATTTTTTGCAGTCGAAGATTGGGAAAAGTTACAGAAAGATTTATATGAAAAACATTATCAAAAAACGAATTTTGCAAAAGAATATCAAGCTTTTGTTGATGCTGAAAAAGTTTTGTATGGTAATAAAGCAATTGTGATATTAGTATCATCAGATAAAGAGTATGCAGAATTAGTAAATGAAGTATATGATTTAAAAATTGAAATAAGAAAAAAGTTAGCGTATAAAGTTGGATTAGTAACTATATCAAACGAAAAAGATCAAGAACAAATTAATCAAGTTGTTTTAATAGAGAGGGATGGGACTAGTAGAATACCAAAAAGATTTAATGATAGAAATAAAAGATATAATATTAATCATTTAGATGTAATTCATTGCCCAGATGCAAGTTTAGATGCAACATTAGGTGAATTAAAGAAATTGTTTAATCAAGGGATAATAACAGACAAAAATATTATATCATCAAAATTAGAAGATAATATTTGCAAATATAAAACAGCAGAATTTATACAAGATATCGATGAAAATCAACTTTATACGTGCGATTATTCTGGTAATATAATGAAAGAAGTAGAAGATGATATAGAAAGATGAAATGTTAAAAAAATAAAATATTATTGTTAAAATATTGCAATCTATATTTCGCATTGATATAATAAGAAAAATATAAAGCACAAAAAGGAGAAAAAAATGAAAAACTATTTAAGAAAAAGTAACTTAATAACAATTTCAGCTATTTTCTTAATAGTTAATTTAATAACTTTTACATTTTAAATAAGGATTTATTCCTTATTTTTTTGTGCTTAAAATTAGAAAAGCTATTAAATTAAAAGAAGAAAGGAGACAAAAATGAAAGCATTTAACAAAAAAATAGTACTAGAAGATGGAGAAGAATATTTAGGATATGGATTTGGAGCAGACAAAGAAGCAATATGTGAAATCGTATTTAACACATCAATGGTTGGGTATCAGGAAATCGTTTCTGATCCATCATACACATATCAAATGGTAGTAATGACATATCCGCTAATAGGAAATTATGGGATCACAGACGAAGACTATGAAACAAAACAACCAACAATCGGAGGAATGGTAGTAAGAGAATATAATGACTTGCCAAGTAACTTTAGATATACAAAAACATTATCAGAATACTTAGAAGAAAATGATATACCAGCAATATCAGGTATAGACACAAGAAAATTAACAAGAAGTATCAGAAATAAAGGAAGTAGAAAAGTAATCATTACAGACATTACAACAAGTAGAGAAGATGCGTTGAAAAAATTAAAAGCATATAATATTCCAAAAGATGCAGTATCAAAAGTAAGTTGTAAAAAGAAATGGTATTCAAGAACTGCAAACTATAAATATAATGTAGTAGCAGTAGATTGTGGAATTAAGTTAAATATAGTAAGAAGTTTAAATAAAAGAGACTGTAATGTTACAATTGTGCCATATAATACAACAGCAAAGGAAATTGAAAATTTAAAACCAGATGGAATCTTTTTGTCAAATGGACCAGGAAATCCAGAAGATGTAAAAGAAGTAATAAATCTAGTAAAAGAATTAAGAGGGAAATACCCTATTTTTGGAATTTGTTTAGGACATCAAATGATAAGCCTAGCTTATGGTGCAAAAACATATAAATTAAAATTTGGACATAGAGGTGGAAACCATCCAGTTTTAAATTTACAAACAGATAAGATTGAAATTACAAGCCAAAATCATAGCTATGCAGTTGATGAGAAATCATTAGAAAAAACAGATTTAGTGGCTACTCATAAGAATATTTTGGATAATACAATTGAAGGTGTGGAGTGTAAAAAGGATAAGGTGTTTAGTGTTCAGTATCATCCTGAGAGTAGTCCTGGTCCACAGGATAGTGGGTATTTGTTTGACAAGTTTATAAAAATTATGCAATTTGAAAGATAAGAAAAGCGTGCGTTAGCGAAATCAAAGATTTCGACGCACAGAAGGGAAAGTGAATAAAATGCCAAAAAGAAAAGATATAAAAACAGTATTAGTTATTGGTTCTGGACCAATTGTAATAGGACAAGCAGCAGAATTTGACTATGCCGGAACACAAGCATGTTTAGCATTAAAAGAAGAAGGATACAAAGTAATATTAGTAAACTCAAATCCAGCAACAATCATGACAGATACAGCAATTGCAGATAAAGTATATATGGAGCCATTAACATTAGAATATGTCGCAAAAATAATTAGATATGAAAGACCAGATGCAATTTTGCCAGGAATTGGAGGACAAACAGGATTAAATCTAGCAATGCAGTTATATAGAAAAGGAGTTTTGCAAGAATGTCAAGTAGAACTTTTAGGAACAAGTAGTGAAAGTATTGAAAAGGCAGAAGATAGAGAAAAGTTCAAAGAGTTATGCCAAGAACTAGGAGAACCAGTATTAGAATCAATTATTGCAGAATCAGAAGAAGAAGGAATAGAGGCTGCTAAAAAGATAGGATATCCAGTTGTTTTAAGACCTGCTTTTACATTAGGGGGAACAGGTGGAGGATTTGCCGACAATGAAAAAGAATTGAAGGAGTTAATTAAACATGCATTAAAACTTTCACCAGTAAATCAAGTATTAGTAGAAAAAAGTATTAAAGGATATAAAGAAATCGAATATGAAGTAATGAGAGACCATAATGATACAGCAATTACGATTTGTAACATGGAAAATTTAGATCCAGTTGGAATCCATACAGGAGATTCAATTGTTGTAGCACCAAGCCAAACTTTAACTAATAAAGAATATCAATTGTTAAGAGATAGCGCATTAAGAATTATCAGAGCATTAAAAATAGAAGGAGGGTGCAATGTTCAATTTGCCTTAGATCCACTTTCTTTTAATTACTATGTAATAGAAGTAAATCCAAGAGTATCTCGTTCATCAGCATTAGCATCAAAAGCTAGTGGATACCCTATTGCAAGAGTATCAGCCAAAATTGCGGTAGGTATGAGATTAGAAGAAATTCCATTAGCAAATACCCCTGCAAGTTTTGAACCAGCATTAGATTATGTTGTTTGCAAAATACCAAGATTTCCATTTGATAAATTCACACTTGCTTCAAATAAATTAAGTACTCAAATGAAGGCAACAGGTGAAGTTATGAGTGTAGGAAGAACCTTTGAAGAAAGCCTATTAAAAGCAGTAAGGTCATTAGAAACAGGAGTATGTCATATTTATAATAAGAAATTTGATAAGATGGAAACAGAAGAAATGATGACATATATAAAAGATGGAAGAGATGATAGGATTTATGCTATTGCGGAACTAATCAGAAGGAATGTTGATTTAGGATTAATTTATGATACAACTAAAATTGATATGTTTTTCTTAGAAAAAATCAAAAATATTGTAGATGAAGAAAAAGTTTTAGCTCAAAACATCGGAAATATAGATGTTCTAAAAGAAGTTAAGAAAATGGGATTTAGTGATAAATATATTGCAAAAGTATGGAAGAAAAAAGAAGCAGATATTTATTTGCTAAGAAAAGAGCATAACATATATCCTGTATATAAAATGATAGATACTTGTAGTAGTGAATTTGAAAGTTATGTACCATATTTCTATTCAACATATGAAGAGGAAAACGAATCAATTGTAAGTAATAAGAAAAAAATAATTGTGTTAGGAGCAGGACCAATTAGGATTGGTCAAGGTGTGGAATTTGATTATTCGACTGTCCATGCTGTAAAAACTATTAAAGAAGCGGGATTTGAAGCAATAATTATTAATAATAACCCAGAAACTGTATCAACAGATTATACAACAAGTGATAAGCTATATTTTGAACCATTAACAGTAGAAGATGTTATGAATATTATCGACTTAGAAAAACCAGAAGGTGTAATTGCAGCATTAGGTGGACAAACAGCTATTAATCTTGCAGGACCACTTTCTAAATTAGGCGTGAAAATAATAGGTACAGATGTAAATGCTATTGAAAAGGCGGAAAATAGAGATGCTTTTGAAAGAGTAATGAAAGAGCTAAAATTGCTACAACCTAGAGGAGAAGCGGTAACTAATATAGAAGATGGAATAAAAGTTGCAAAAGAAATAGGATATCCAGTATTAGTTAGACCAAGTTATGTATTAGGTGGAAGAGCAATGCAAATTGTTTCTAATCAAAGAGCTTTAGAAAAATACTTAAAAACGGCTGTTGAAATAAATACAGAACAACCAGTATTAGTAGATAAATACATTACTGGAAAAGAATTAGAAGTAGATGCAGTATGTGATGGAAAAGATGTATTTATACCAGGAATTATGGAACATGTTGAAAAAACAGGAATACACTCAGGAGATAGTATAAGTGTATATCCAACATTTAGTGTTAGTCAAAAAGCAAAAGATACTATTTTAGATTATACTGTGAAATTAGGGTTAGGAATTGGAATTGTAGGATTATATAATATTCAATTTATTGTAGATAAAAATGAAGATGTATATGTTATAGAGGTAAATCCAAGGTCATCAAGAACAGTACCATTTATCTCAAAATCAACAGGATATTCTTTAGCAGATATTGGAACATTAGTAATGCTTGGAAAATCTTTAAAAGAACAAGGAATTGATGTTGTATATCCAAAAGAAAAAGAAAAATGGTATGTAAAAGCACCAGCATTTTCATTCTCAAAATTATCAGGTTTAGATGCAACACTTTCTCCTGAAATGAAATCAACAGGAGAAGCAATCGGATATGATAAGAAATTAACAAGAGCCCTATACAAGGCACTACAATCTTCAGGAGTCAAACTTGCAAATTATGGAACGGTTTTTGTAACAATTGCAGATAAAGACAAAGAAGAAGCATTGCCATTAATCAAAAGGTTCTATAACTTAGGATTTAACATAGAAGCAACAAAAGGAACAGCTAAATTTTTAAAAGAACATGGAATTAAAACAAGAGTAAAAAAGAAAATTAGTGAGGGTAGTGAAGAAATTTTAGATTCTTTAAGAAAAGGTTATGTAAGTTACGTGATTAATACAAGAAATATTGACTCAATAGACCAAGAAACAGATGGAACTTTGATTAGAAGATGTGCAACAGAAAATAATATTCCAACTTTGACAGCATTAGATACTGTTAGAGCAGTTTTAGATGTTTTAGAAGAAATTACTCTTGGAATTTCAACTATTGATGAATAGAATTTAACCCAGAGAGATATTGACAGAATGCAAAAAAGAAGATAAGATATATCATGAAAAATATAAAACAAAAATAAAAATTAAAGGAGGAATTATAAATGGAAAAAGAACTAAAAGGAACAAAAACAGAGAAAAATTTAATGGAGGCATTTGCTGGAGAATCACAAGCAAGAAACAAATACACATACTTTGCAAGTAAAGCAAAAAAAGAAGGATATGAGCAAATAGCAGCAATATTTGAAGAAACAGCTAATAACGAAAAAGAACATGCAAAATTATGGTTTAAATTATTACAAGGTGGAGAAATTAAATCAACATTAGAAAACCTACAAGCAGCAGCAGAAGGAGAAAACTACGAATGGACAGATATGTATGACAGAATGGCAAAAGAAGCAAAAGAAGAAGGATTTGACCATATTGCATACCTATTTGAAGCTGTAGGTGAAATTGAAAAAGAACATGAAGCTAGATATAAAAAATTAATTGAAAATGTTGAAGGTGGATTAGTATTTAGCCGTGACGGAGATAGAATTTGGAAATGTAGAAACTGTGGACATATAGTAATTGGAAAATCTGCTCCAGAAATTTGTCCAGTATGTTCTCATCCAAAAGCATATTTTGAAATCAAAGCTGAAAATTATTAATAAGTAAAGCCAGAATATTATATAAATATTTTTTATATAATATTCTGGCTTCTTTATATAAAATTTAATCATTAGCAATCATTAGCAATAAAATGCACATAAAGTGTTTACAAGCAAATAAGGACATGATATAATAGCATCAAAATTTACACAAAGGAGATATAGTAATGAAAATTATTCCTCGAAAATTAAAGATTGGTGATGAAATAAGGATAATAGCACCTTCAAGAAGTATGAAAATTTTAAAAGAAGATGTTGTAAAATTAGCAACACAAAGATTAGAAAAAATAGGACTTAAAGTTACATTTGGAAAGAATGTAATGAAATATAAAGATGAGGATTATAAGTGTGCAACAATTGAAGAAAGAATAGAAGATTTACATGAAGCTTTTGAAGATAATAATGTTAAAGCCATTATCACAGTGATAGGAGGATATAACGTAAATCAAATATTAGAATATATAGATTATAAATTAATACAAGAAAATCCTAAAATAATATGTGGTTTTTCTGATATTACAGCATTAGTAAACGCTATATATACTAAAACAAATATGATAACATATTTAGGAGTACAATTTTTTAGTTTTGGTATGAAGTATGGTTTTGATTATTCAATGGAATATTTTAAAAAAATGTTTTTTGAAAATAAAGAAATACAAGTGGTATCTTCAAAACAATGGAGCAATGACAAGTGGTTAAAAAATCAAGAAGAAAGAAAATTTATTAATAATAAAGGAATGAAAGTAGTAAATAGTGGAAAAGCAGAAGGAAAAATAATAGGTGGAAATTTGTGTACGTTAAATTTATTACAAGGAACAGAATATATGCCTGATTTGGATAATTCGATTTTATTTATTGAAGATGATGGAGAAACAGGAAAAGCATTTATTAAAGAATTTGATAGGAACTTGCAGTCATTATTACATTGTGCAAAAGGGAAAAAAATAAAAGGATTAGTAATAGGGAGAGCAGAGCAAGTTTCAGAGATGAACTATGATAAATGGAAAAAAATAATAGAGAGTAAATCAGAATTACAAAATATCCCTATAATTATTGATGCAGATATAGGGCATACAACACCAATATTTACATTTCCAATTGGAGGAGATGCTAATATAGTAGCAAATGATGAAAAAATAGAAATAAAATTTAAAGATTAAAGGGGGAAAATTTAATTCACAAGGTTGTAGAATTAATAAAAATTATGAAAGGATTATTAAAAAGAAACACTACATTATTTTATGCAATGTCTTTAGCAGCAACATGGGCATGGGGAACATCATTGGTAGTAGGTATGGAAACTGTACAGACAAAAGGCTGGATTCCATTTATTATTTGGGCTATAGCAAATTCTCTTGCAATACCATTATTTGGTTTTATTGCTTATAGAATTCCAAATTTGGATAAAGTAGTAAATTCAAAGATAGTTAGTATTTTTACAACAATTGTAAGTATATTTTGTATATGGATTCAATTAAATGCCATTTATCAATATTTATGTAATTTAGAATTTGTGACAGATATTGTGGCAAAAATAGTAGCAATTGCAATAATGGTATTTATGGCTATAGCACTATACAAAAATGGATTAATTAAAAGTATATTTTTAGACAATCCATTGTGGTATTTATGTTATGGACTACTTATAGCATTATTAATATGTGGATTGATAGGAAATGTTGAAACATTCAATATTGTTAGCTATACTGACAAAAGTGAAATTTCATGGGCTTTGAATTCTTGTATTATACTATTTTCAGGTCCTATTATGAGTTTACAAAATTGGCAAATGGCAGAGAAGTTAAGAAGGGAAAACAAAATGAAAGCACATTATTTAGCGGGAGTATTATTTGCTATATATATGTTATTTGTAGGAATATTGGCAAATTTCAAATTTAATGGCATTATGAATATGTTATTAGTATTTGTTGTCTTATGTGTGGCTTTATCAACAGCAGATTCGGCAATTGTAGGAATTCAAAAGGTATTAAAGAAAAAATGGGGTACAATAGTATCTTTAATAGCAATAGCATGTTGGAATTGGGTTATTCCTATGGGAGTAATGGGATTATGGACTACTATGGGAAATATGAGAAAATACGTTGCTGGAGCTTGTATAATTGTTGCGATAGTAATGTATTATGTTCAAAAAAATAGAAAAATATCAAAAGAGACCGATAAAAACCAAAGATATACAAATAGAGAAGAAGAAATACAAGTATAATTTGGAAAGAGGTTAGAAAATAATGGATGATAATGAATATTTAAGATTACCTCATGGAATGTTTGACAGAGACGAAAATTGGATAGAAAGAGAAAGAAAAATTTTAGAATTACATAATGAAAGTGGAAAAAGAATAGGGTGTAAATTACAAAAATATTCACCATTAGGATATGAGTCAACATTTATAAAAGGGGCTAATACGGCAAAAGACAAAGTATATACATTAAATAGTAAATCAGGAAAATCACTTATACTATCTTGTGACTCAACGCCATCTGTATTTAGAAAATATGTAACTAGTAATAATGGAGAAGCACAAAGGATTGCTTTTATTGCACCTTTATTTAGGTATAGAAATAGTCATTCAAGACATTTCACACAATTAGGATATTCTCTAATAAATGAAAAGCCGTCAGAGATGGAAGATATAGATATAAATTTAATACAATTAGCAAAATCAATGACAGACTTATTTTCTAGTGCAGGTATAAAGACGAAAATACACATAAATGATTATGATGCTTTAAGGAAGATTTTAGGTAATTATGTTTCAGAAAAAGAATTGCCAGGAGTTTTACATAAGCTTCAATTCGTATCTAAAGAGGAAAGACTAGAAATATTTCAAAAATTAATAACAGATAAGAATAAATGTAAAGAATTAATAGAATTATTTAGTCAAGAGCCAAAAATTATAAGATACAAAGACAGCAAAGATAATAGATTAAACTTACCAGAAGAATATAAAGAATTATATAAAATGAGTGAAGCATTAAGATATTTAACTGATGTTCCAGTATATTTTGATCCAACTGATTTACACAGTATAGAAACTATAGATAGATTTGCATTAAGATTTAGAACTTTAGATAACATTGCATTGGGAGATGGTGGAGAATATACAAGATATGCACATAGATGGAATGATAAGATAAAAAATTTTTGGAGTGTAGCATCAGGAGTTGAAGCTATAGAAAGAAACAGTCCAGAATTAATACAAGAAGATATAAAAAGAAACATAGCATTATATAGCATAGATGCCACAGACATATTTACAATACAAGTAATGAAAGAATTAGAAAATATGGGAGAAAATGTAGCATATAAGGGAAAAGTAAGAAACATCGGAAAAGCAATAAAAAAGATAAAGAGAGATTATACACATGTTGCTATTTTAGGTAGTAATGAAGAAAGTGGGGAAGATATAAAAATAAAGTCATTAAATTCAGATGAGACATTAATTATTGAGTCACCAAATAAAAAAGAAAATATAAAAAATATAACAGAAGAAAAGAAAGAAAGATAAAATAAAAAAGAAAGGGTGAAAGAAATGTCAGCAGTTATATGGAATTCATTAAAAGAAGCAAAAGAAGGGTTGAATGAATTACATAAGGAGGGAAAAACAATTGGGTCAATACATACATTAGGAGCATTACATATCGGACATGGAAAATTAATTGAAATGTCATCAGAAGAAAATGATTGTACAGTAATTAGTATTTATCCAAATATAGCTCAATTGGCACCAGGAAGTAAATACGAATATGATATTGAAAAGGATTGTAAATTTGCAGAAGAGCATGGAGCTACACATATAATCTGTCCAAAAACCGAAGAAATTTATCCCGAAGATTTTAGAACATACTTAGATCAAGGAGAATGCTATAAAAGATTAAATGGCACTGCACAGCCATACTTATTTAAAGGCATGATAACAATGAGTGTGAGATGGATATTGTTTACAAGACCAACTAGAACTTATTGGGGATTAAAAGATATAGGTCAAACAATATTAGTAGAAAGAGCATTAAAAGA
>CALXKC010000023.1 GCA_944388775.1 uncultured Clostridia bacterium
CGTAATCCCCATTCAAGAAAATGTAATTCACTACGTTCAAACATTTTCTAGAAAGGTCCCCACAATATACTTCAAAATATATAAATATATTATCAGTCCAATAAAAAAGATAATCAAAAAATAAATAAATGAAAGGAATGGTAGGAAAATGAAAGAGCCAGCAATAGATAATAAAGAACTAATTATTGCACTAGAAGATTTAGAAAAAGAGAAAGGAATAAAAAAGGAATACTTATTAGATTCAATAGAAACAGCATTAGTTACAGCATATAAAAGAAATTTTGATTCATTAGAAAACGTAAGAGTAGAAATGGACAGAAAAACAGGAGCAACACATGTATATTCAATAAAAGAAGCAGTAGAAAAAGTAGAAAATAGTGAAACACAAATTTCTATGGAAGAAGCAAAAAAAATAAATCCTGATATATCAGAAGGAGAAACAGTAGAAATTGAAATAGTACCAAGAAATTTTGGTAGAATTGCTGCTCAAACAGCAAAACAAGTAATAATTCAAAAACTAAGAGAATTAGAAAGAGAAATCATATTCAATGAATATAATGATAGAAAAGGTGAAATTGTTACAGGATTAATTCAAAAAGCAGATAGAAACATAGTTGTAATGGATTTAGGAAAACTTGAAGGAGTTATGCCATCAAAAGAACAAATACCAACAGAACATTACAGAGTAAATGATAAAATAAAAGGATATGTATTAGATGTAGAAAAAGGTTCAAAAGGTGCACCACAAGTAATAGTGTCAAGAAGCCATCCAGACTTTGTACGTAAATTACTAGAATTTGAAATACCAGAGATTTATGAAGGTGTAATAGAAATAAAAAGCGTATCAAGAGATCCGGGATATAGAAGTAAAGTAGCAGTATATTCACCAGACCCAAATATAGATCCAGTAGGTTCATGTGTTGGACAAAAAGGTGTAAGAATTCAAAATGTAATAAATGAATTAAATGGAGAAAAAATAGATGTTATTGAATGGAATGAAGATCCATCAATATACATTGCATCAAGTTTATTACCTGCAAAAATATTAGCAGTTGATATAAAACCAGAAGAAAAATTTGCACAAGTAATAGTTCCAGACGACCAACTATCATTAGCTATCGGAAAATCTGGACAAAATGCAAGATTAGCAGCAAAATTGACTAACTGGAAAATTGATATTAAATCAGAAACACAATTTAGAGAAATGCTAATGAACGCACAAAATGAAACAGAAAAAGCTGAAGAAGCAAATGTAAATAGTGAAAATGAAGAAGAAGTTAACAAAAAAGAAAACGCAGAATAGTAAAGTCTATACATAAAAATAAAGGAGGGTACAAAATGAAAAAACAACCTCAAAGAACATGTATGGGATGTAATGAGAAAAAAGACAAAAAAGATTTAATAAGAATTGTAAAAAATAAACAAAATGAAATAAATATAGATAAAACTGGTAAATTAGAAGGACGAGGAGCATATATTTGTGATAGTATAACTTGTCTTGACAAAGCAATTAAGTCAAAAAGAATTGAAAAAGTATTTGAACAAAAAATACCAGATGAAATCTATGAAAGATTAAGAGGTGTAATGCTTGAAAAATAGTAAAATATTAGGTTTAATAGGTTTAGCTGCAAGAGCTAGAAAAGTATCATTTGGAGCAGATAGTGTAGAATTAGAAGCACAAAAAAATAAAGTGTATTTAATTATTCTAGCACAAGACTCCTCATCAAGGACAAAAGAAAAATTCCAAAAAATTAGTGAAAAATATAATATACCAATAATTATAACACAAACAATTGAAGAGTTAAGTAAAGCTATAGGAAAAAGCAATAAAGCTATTTTAGGAATTGAAGATATCAATTTAGCAAGCGAGATACAAAAAATAAATAACGGGGGTGAAGCTATTGGGTAAGATAAAAATACACGAAATAGCAAAAAAATTAGGATTAACAAGTAAAGAAGTATTAGAAGTAGCTAAAAAATTAAATATTGAAGCAAAAAGTCATTTAAGTGGAGTAGAACAAGACGAAGCAGATAAAATAGAAAAAGAAATATCTAAAAATGGAGCAACTAAAAAAGAAGATAAAAAGCAAGAAGACAAAAAGTCTGATGAGAAAAAGGAAACTACTAAAAAAGACTCAGAAAAACAAGAAAAAAAGAAATCTGAAAAATCAGAAAAAACAAAAAAAGAGTCAAAGAAAAAAGAAAAAGCTCCAGTTATAATAAGAAGAGAAGTTATAATTAATGAAGAGCCAGAAACAAAAAAAGAAGAAAATAAAAAACAGAATAATAGAAATAATATAGGATTTGTTGAGAGAAAACAAAACAAGGATTATAATATAGTTTATCGTAATAAGCCAAGTAAACCTATGACTGTAAGTGAATTGTTTGGTCTAAAAAAAGAAGAACCTAAAAAAGAAGAAAAAGAAGAAATAAAAGAAGATGTAAAACAAGAAACAAAAATTAAAGAAGAAGTAGACAAAAAAGCAGCTCAAGAAGTAAAAACTGAAAAAACAGAATCATCAACAAATGTTTCTTCAGGTGAAAAAGTAGTTAAAGACCATAGCAATACAAATACTGAAAAAACAAGAAACAATGACACAAGAAATCAAGATGACCGAAATGGTAGAAATAATTTTAGAAATAACAACAATAGAAATAGAGGTCAAAACAATAACCAAAATAATAATAACTTCAATAGAAATAATAATAAATTTAATAAAAATAGAAATAATAATGGAGAGAGATTTGGAAGAAGACCATTAGACGAAAAAGGAATTGAGAAAAATATTAAAAATATAATGGCAACTGAAACTATAGAAAAAGAGCCAACTAGAGAATACAACAAATCAATTGACAAACAAAAAAATAATAACAGATTTGAAGAAAACAAAAATACAAAGAAAAATAAAAATAGAAGAAATAGCTCTCACAATGACTTTGATGAAGGAAAATTAAAAAGCCTTAAACAAACAAATAGACTATCTAATATGTTTGATGACCAAGACGGTGGTATGCTAGACTATTATGACCTAACAACAGAACGTGGAAGACGTGGAAAGAAGAAAAATAGTAAAAATCAAGAACCACGTAACAAACAAAAAATCTTCCAATTAACAGAAATTGAAATTCCAGAAACAATTACAGTTAAAGATTTAGCTGCTGAAATGAAAAAAACAACAGCAGAAGTAATTAAAAAGCTATTAGGTTATGGAATAATGGCAACAATAAATCAAGAAGTTGACTTTGATACAGCATTCTTAGTAGCAGGAGAATTTGGAATTACTGCAAAGAAAAAAGAAGTTGTAACAGAAGAAGACATCTTATTTGACGACTCAGAAGATAAAGAAGAAGATTTAAAACCAAGACCACCAGTAATAGTTGTTATGGGACACGTAGACCATGGAAAAACTTCACTTTTAGATGCTGTTAGAAAAACAAATGTAATCGAAGGAGAAGCTGGAGGAATTACACAAGCAATTGGTGCATATCAAGTAAAAGTAAATGATAGATTAATAACATTCTTAGACACACCAGGACATGAAGCATTTACTGCAATGAGAGCAAGAGGTGCACAAATAACAGATATTGCAATATTAGTTGTTGCTGCAAATGATGGAGTAAAACCACAAACAATTGAAGCTATAAATCATGCAAAATCAGCAGGAATACCAATAATTGTTGCAATAAACAAAATAGACTTACCAGATGCTAATGTAGAAAAAGTTAAACAAGAATTAATGGCATATGACTTAGTTCCAGAAGAATGGGGTGGAGATACAATATTTGTACCAATATCTGCAAAACAACATACAAATATAGATCAACTATTAGAAATGGTATTACTAGAAGCAGATGTATTAGAATTAAAAGCTAACCCAAATAAACAAGCAAAAGGAGCAGTTATAGAAGCAAGACTTGATAAATCAAAAGGTGCAATTGCAACTATGCTAGTACAAAGAGGAACACTAGATGTAGGAGATACAATAGTTGTAGGTTCTTCAATAGGAAGAATAAGAGCAATGAAAGATGACAAAGGTAAAAGTGTAAAATCGGCTGGACCATCAACACCAGTAGAAATAATGGGATTAACAGAAGTACCAGAAGCTGGAGATACATTCTATGAAGTTAAAAATGAAAAAATGGCAAAACATCTAATTGAAAGAAGAAAACGCCAAGCAAGAGAAAAAGCAATAAATAGCGCATCAAAAGTAACATTAGATAACTTATTTAGCAAAATGGAAGAAGGAGAACTAAAAGTATTAAACCTAATTGTAAAAGCAGATGTCCAAGGATCTGTTGAAGCAGTAAAACAATCATTAGAAAAGTTAGAAAATGAAGAAGTAAAAGTAAAAGTAATCCATGCAGCAGTTGGAGGAGTAAACCAATCAGACGTTACACTTGCAAAAGTATCAAATGCGATAATAATAGCATTCAATGTAAGACCAGATAATATGGCAAAAGAAATGGCAGAAAAAGACGAAGTAGAAATAAAACAATATTCAATCATCTATCAAGCAATAGAAGATGTAGAAGCAGCAATGAAAGGAATGTTAGATCCAAAATACGAAGAAAAAGTAATAGGAAATGCAGAAGTAAGACAAACATTCAAAATATCAAATGTAGGAACTATTGCAGGAGCATATGTATTAAATGGTAAAGTAGAAAGAAATGCTGGAGTAAGAGTAATACGTGATAATGTAGTAATACATGATGGACACTTAGCAACATTAAGAAGATTCAAAGATGATGTAAAAGAAGTAACAAAAGGATTCGAATGTGGTATTCAAATAGAAAACTACAATGACATTAAAGAAGGAGACATTATAGAAGTTTATATCATGGAAGAAATAAAAAGATAGAGGGATTAGGGGGACGGTCCTCTAAATCCCTGAAAACAGGGATTTAGGGACGGACCTTGATAGAGTATTATAAAAAAAGAGGAAGTTGAAATTGGGAGATTATTTGCAAAAAAATAAAAAAATTATAGAAAAAAGGAAGAAAAGAAATAGAAAAAATAAATTAAAAGAGAAGAAAGAAGAAATTCATTTTAAAACAAGACATGAAAGGAAAAGGCTGAAAAGAAATATTAAAAAGATTAATCAAACAGAAAGAGAAGTAGCAGAAAATGAAAATGAAGTAATTCAAAATAGACGAGAATTACGAAAAAGATATTTAGAAAGTCTTAATGTTGGAGACATAAAATTGATAGAAAGTGCTAGACAATCTATGCTTAGTTATGAGATAGGCTTAAAATTACAGCAACAGGAAAATGAAATAGATTTTTAGTATAAAAAGGATGTGTTGAAATGAAGAAGAATAATGAAGAACCAACAGTTCCACCAAAACATGTGAGAAGAGCAGAATTTTATAAAAGATTGAGTAGTGAAGTAGATAAAGAAAATGTAAAAGTTCATAAAGAAGAAACGATGCGAAGAAATAGAGGATATAAGCAAGAAATGAAATTTGGATGGGACAGAGAAGATGATTAATTAGGAGGTTTTAAAATGCCAGAAAATCAAACACGTCTAGGACGTATAGATGAAGAATATAGAAAAGAAATAAGTAATATAATTAGCTATAAACTAAAAAATCCAAATGTTACAGGATTAATTAGTGTGACAAAAGTTAAAGTAACTAATGATTTGAAATATGCAAAAGTATATGTAAGTATACTAAATTCAAAAAATATTAAAGATACTTTAGCAGGATTAAAAAAATCTTCAGGTTTTATTAGAAGCGAATTAGCAAGAAGTGTAAATTTGAGAAATACACCAGAATTAATATTTGAGTTAGATGATTCAATTGAATATGGTGCAAGAATTGATAGTATCTTAAAGGAGATTCTACCTAAAAAAGAAGATTAATTTAATTCTTTTTCAACCAGATATAGTAGTCTTAAGAAAGGAAAGTTGAAAATATGACTCTAGATGAAATTTTAAAACAAATACAAAAAGCAGAAAAAATAGTAATATTAACACATGAATCACCAGATGGAGATGCAGTGGGAAGTAGTTTAGCAATGAAATTAATCGTAGAAAAATTAGAAAAAACTGCAGATGTAATAATACCAGAATATTCAAGATTATTTAATTTTTTACCATCAGCAGAAGCTATAATGACAGACTCTGAAATAAAAAATTACGATTTAGCAATTTCAGTAGATTGTGCAACTTTAAAAAGAATGGCAAAAAAAGAATATTTTGAAAATGCAAAATCAACAATAGTTATAGACCATCATGGAAGTAATACAATGTATGGGGATTTAAACTACGTTAATCCAGCATCACCAGCATGCTGTGAAGTTTTAGCTGGAATGTTAAAATATTATGAAATTGATATAACAAAAGATATTGGAACATGTCTAATGACTGGAATTATAACTGATACAGGAGGATTTAGACATGTGGGAATAACACCAGAAACTTTTGAATTCACAGCAGACTTGATTAGATTAGGTGTAGATGTGCCAGATATATATAAAAGAACATTAAACACTAAGACCAGAGCCAATTTTGAACTATCTAAAAAAGTTATGGATAGAATGGAAATTTTAGAAGATGGCAAAGTTACTTTCACATACATGAATAAAAAAGATGAAGAAGAAGTAGGTGCAGAACCTGGAGACCATGAAGGATTAGTTGAAATTGGTAGAGACATAGAAGGGATAGAAGTTTCAATTTTTATTAGACAAAAAGAAAATGAGGAAGCATATAAAATTTCTATGCGTTCAGGAAATAAGGTTAATGTTTCTGATATTTGTTTCTTGTTTGGTGGTGGAGGTCACCCAAGAGCTGCTGGTGCTTTAATACAAGGAAATGTAGAACAAGTAAAAGAAAAATTGATGAAAGAAGTAAGAAAAGCTTTAAAATAGAAGTTAAAAAATTGACTTCTATTTTTTTTTAATATATAATTCTAGCAGGAATAGAAAGTAGGAGAAATAAATGAAATTTGGATTGAAAGATGAAATTTATAAAAAGATTGTAAAAATAGCGGAAGATAATAATAAATACAAATTTAAAATATTTGGTTCAAGAGCAAGAGGAGATTATAGAGAAAATTCAGATATTGATATAGCGGTATTTGAAAATTTAAATAAGGAAGATGAATATAAAATAAGAAATGAAATTGATTTGTTAGATATAATTTATAAAATAGATTTGGTATTTATAGATAAAAAAACTAAAGCAGAATTAGTAAAGGAAATAAGAAAAGAAGGAGTTGATTTAATATGAAAAGATTTAAAGAAAGAAAAGCAGATTATCATAAAGCAGTAATAAAATTACAGGAAGCATTAAATGAAAAAGAAACAGAAATAATAATAGATGGAGTATTACATAGATTTGAATTTACATTTGAATTAGCATGGAAATCAATGAAAGACTATTTAGAATATACAGGAGTCGTAGAAAAAACAGGAAGTCCAAGAGAAACTTTGCAAAATGCATACCAATATAATCTAATAAATGATGGAGAAGAATGGATAAATATGATGCTAGCAAGAAATAGCTTGTCACACTTATATGATGAAGAAAAATCAAGAGAAATATATGTAAAAATCAAAGAAAAATATATAAAATTATTAAAAGACTTAGATAACAAATTTGATGAACTATAATATAAAAAGAAAGAGATTCAAGATGGATGGAATAATAATAATAAATAAACCAAAAAACTATACCTCACATGATATAGTATATAAAATAAAAAAAGCAACAGATGAAAAAGTTGGACACACAGGGACATTAGACCCACTAGCAACAGGAGTATTACCAATACTAATAGGAAAAGGAACACTGTGCTCAAAATACCTAATAAACCATGACAAAACATATCAAGTAGAACTAAAACTAGGAATAAAAACAGAAACAGCAGATAGTGAAGGAAAAATAGTAGAAGAAAAAGAAGTACTAGAAGAAGCCTTAAAAGAAGAAACAATAAAAAAAGTTTTAAGTTTCTTTTTAGGGAAACAAACTCAAGTGCCACCAATATATTCAGCAATAAAAGTAAAAGGAAAAAAACTATATGAATATGCTAGAAAAGGCGAAAAAGTAGAAATAGAACCAAGAAATATTGAAATATATAAAATAGAATTAAAAAATGTTGATAAAGCAAATAAAGTTATAAGTTTTGAAGTTAGCTGTTCTAAAGGTACATATATAAGGAGTCTATGTGAAGACATAGCAAAAAGATTAGGAACAGTACGGATACATGTTCAATTTAAACAGGACACAAGTAGGACAATTTGATATATCAAATTCTATTACAATTGAAGAGCTAAAAAATCAAGAAGAATTCAAAAACATTATTAATAAAAACTTAATTACAGTAGAACAATTATTCAAAGAAAAAGAAGATATTGAATTAAATGATAGAAAACTAGAATTATTTTTAAATGGTGTAAAATTAACACAAAACAAACCTGCTGGAACATACAAAATATACAACAATAAAAATTTTATCGGAATAGGAATTATAAAAGACAATCTATTAAAAAGAGATATTATAATCTAAAACACTAAATAGTAATATAATGAAAATCACTCACATATATTTGAATAAAAGTATATGAGGAGTGATTTTAGTGTATTTTATCCAAGAAACTGACAAGCCTAAAATGTTATCTCAATTATTATTAATTCCAAAATTAGAAAAAGATAAAATAATATTGCCATTGTTTCTCGAGACAGAGGAAAAAAACAAGCAAAAAGAAATAAAACACAAAGAAAAAGACTTAAAATTCGAAAATAAGATTGCAAAACAAGAAATTCTAATAGCTAAAAAAACTAAGAAAATTTTAGATAAAACCCATTGCAAAAAAGTAATTTTGAGCAAGCAAATGCAAGAAAAAGATATTTTTTGTAATCAATTATATACATATGGATTTGAAATAAGTGATGGAAGATGGCTTTTTAAAGTACTAGCATTTGATGCAATAAACTACATTGTGAAGAAGAATAATATGACATCAGAAAAGATAAAAATATCTGTATTAACAAATGAGATAGATGATATTACTTTAGAAACTATAAATCAAATAATCAAAAAATATAAAAACATAAACATAGTTACTAATCATATGGAAAAATTTAAGAAATTAGAAGAACAAATTTTAGAAGAGTATGGAATAATGATTGCCGTAAATAACAATAAGAAAAAAAGTTTAACAAAATCAGATATAATATTAAATTTAGATTTTCCAAATGAATTAATTAACAAATATAGAATTGCTGAAAAAGCAAGTATTATTAATATAAGAGGTAATATAAAAATTAATCAAAAAAGATTTGAAGGTAAAATTTATAATGATTATGAAATAAAATATGAAAATTTAGAAGAATTTGATTTTGATAAAGAAAACATATATTATAAGAAAAATATTTATGAGGCTTATATCTATAAACAACAACCGATTGAAAACATTATGAATAAAATTAGAAAAGATAAAGTGAAAATTGCTAAATTGTTGTAATATTGAAATATTAATATTTCATAAATTTCACCTCAAAACCTTTTCTTTTTATGAATTTTATAATATAATGTAAATGTTAAATTTTAAATTGGCAAGGAGGTACTAAAATGCCAAGTGATAATAATAGAAGAAATAGAGAACATGATAGTGAACAGACAAGAAAATATAGACCACAAAATAGAAAAAGAAAAACTGCAAAAAGAAGTACTAATAATGAGCAAACCAAAAGAGTACCAACAGGTAAGAAACCAGTACCTAAAAAAGGCAATGGAACAAATGGCAAAAAAGGAAATAGTAAAAAAGGTAAAAAGGATAAATTTTCAGCAAGACATCCTAAATTAATGATGTTTATTAAAATAATGATTATTCTATTCTTATTACTATGTGTTATTGGAGCAGGAGTAGTTGCTGGAATATTCTTTGGACTATTTGGAGACGATTTTGAGATAACAAAAGAAGAACTTCAAATAGGAATTTCAAACTCAGTTGTAGTTGATTCAAATGGTGCAGTACTTGCAAACTTGAGTGGAGATGAAAAAAGAAAAATAATAACACTTGAAGACATGGCAGAATATCTACCAAAAGCCTATGTAGCAATCGAAGATGAAAGATTTTATGACCATAGTGGAGTAGATTTAAAAAGAACAGCAGGAGCAATATTAAATACAATATTTAGAGGAAGTTCAAGCTATGGCGGAAGTACAATAACACAGCAATTAGTAAAAAACATAACTGATGATGACGAATCAGAAGGGCTAGCTGGAATTTTCAGAAAAGTAAGAGAATGGGCAAAAGCATATCAAGTTGAAAGAATGATATCAAAAGACCAAATCTTAGAGTTATACCTAAATATCTTATTTGTTGGTGGAGAAGGAAACTTGCATGGTGTTGAACTTGGAGCAGAATACTATTTTAACAAATCTGCAAAAGATTTAACATTAGCAGAATGTGCATATATGGCAGGAATAAACAGTTCACCTATGTCATATAATCCATTTGACACATCAACAGACAATACACAGAAAATAAAAGACAAAACCAAAACAGTTTTAAATAAAATGAAAGAATTAGGATATATAAATAGTGATGAAGAATATAATGCGGCAATTGCAGAAGTAGATAATGGGTTAAACTTCCAAAAAGGTCAAATTTCAAATGGTAGTGATTATTCATATCACACAGATGCAGTGCTAGACCAAGTAATAAATCAAGTAATGGAAGAAAGAGGAGTATCAAGACAAATTGCGGAAAACTATGTATATAGTAGTGGGTTAACAATTTACTCAACAGTTGATACAAGTGTCCAAACCAGATTAGAAGAAGAATATGCAAAGGACAAATATATAAAATCAGGAAGAGATAAAGACAAAGATGGAAACTTAATAAATGATCACACACAATCAGGAATGGCAATAATAGACTATAAAACAGGTTATGTAGTAGGAATAGCAGGAGGATTAGGAGAAAAAGAAGCATCAGGATGGAATAGAGCAACACAAATGAGAAGACAGCAAGGTTCAGCTATAAAACCACTTGCAGATGTTGCACCAGCATTAGAAGAGGGAATAATAACACCAGCAACAGTATATGATGATGTAAAAACAAATTTCGGTGGAGATTATGAACCTAAAAATGAAGGCGATGATTATGATGGACTTATAAATATCAGACAATTTATTGCAGTATCACACAACATTCCAGCATTAAAAATAATGAGAGAGCTAACACCATCAAAATCAATAGAATATTTAAATAAGATGGGAATGACATCTTTAACTAAAGAAGCTGATAATGTGTTATCATTAGCAATTGGAGGTACTAGCAATGGCTCAAGCCCATTAGAAATGGCAGCAGCATATGGAACAATTGCAAATGATGGAGTATATATCACACCAACTTTCTACACTAAAGTTGTAGACTCAAGTGGAAATACAGTTTTAACACCAAAACAAGAAGAAACAAGAGTATTCTCAGAACAAACAGCATATTTAGTAAAATCAATTACACAAGAACCAGTAACAGCAAGTAATGGTACAGCTAAATATTGTGCAATTTCAGGAATTGATGTTGCAGCAAAAACTGGAACAACAGACGAAAGTTATGATAGATGGCTATGTGGATTTACACCATATTATGCAGCAGCAACTTGGTTTGGATATGATAGAAATGAAGAGGTAAGAGGATTTAGCCAAAACCCAGCAGGACAAATTTGGGATGCAGTTATGACAGACATTCATAAAGGTTTAGCAAGCGCATCATTTACAAAACCAAGTGAAATAGTAGAACAAACAGTATGTAAAAGAACAGGTTGTTTAGCAACAACAGGATGTACTGAAACATATAAAGAAATATTTGCATCAAACAATCTACCAGAAAAATGTCAAGGACATGGAAGTCAACAAATTTGTTCAGAATCTGGTAAAGTTGCAACAGCATATTGTTCACAATACTGTGCAGTTACAACAAATTACTTTGGAGCAGTTGTGCCAAAAGAACAATTAAATTTATGGAAGCCAGTTAGCGGTAAGAAATCTAGTAGCGGAACTAAAATAAATGAAGTTTGTACATTGCATACAGAACCAAAAGCAGAAGAAAAACCACCAGAACCAACTACAAATACGTCAAACACATCAAATACTTCAAATTCTTCTAATATAAGTAATACAAACACATCAAATACAAATAGCATAGATAATACAACAAATACAAATCCACCAAGTGATACAACAAATGCTACAGATAATACGACAAATACAAATTAAAAATAAGTAAGATGTTCTATAAAATATAGGACATCTTACTAAGAATAAAAGAGGTGAGAACCATTGGATATATATTTTTATAATACTCTAACCAGACAAAAAGATAAATTTGTACCAATTGACAAAAATGAGGTAAGAATTTATTCTTGTGGCCCAACAGTATACAAAGATGCAACAATAGGAAATATGAGAACAAACATATTCCAAGACGTACTAAGAAGAGTTTTAAAATATAATGGATACAAAATCAAGCATGTAATGAATATAACAGATGTTGGACACCTAGTTTCAGATGGCGATGAAGGTGAAGACAAAATGATAAAATCAGCAAAAGAAGAACATAAAACACCTTTAGAAATTGCTGAACACTATACAAAACTATTCTTTCAAGATTTAAAGGACCTAAATATTGAGATGCCTGAAATAATTTGTAAAGCAACAGACCACATACCAGAAATGTTAGAATATGTTAAAAAATTAGTAGAGAATGGATATGCATATGAAACGTCAACAGCAATATATTTTGATATATCAAAATTAGACAAATATCCAATACTATCAAATTTAGATATAGAAGAGCAAAAAGCAGGTGCAAGAGTAAATGTAGATCCAGAAAAAAGAAATCCATATGACTTTGCTTTATGGATAAAAGCACCAGAAAACCATTTGATGAAATGGGATAGCCCATGGGGACCAAGTTATCCAGGTTGGCATATCGAATGTAGTGCAATGGGACAAAAATATTTAGGAGAGCAATTTGATATTCATACAGGTGGAATTGATTTAATACCAACACACCATGAAAACGAAATTGCGCAAAGTAAAGGAGCATGTGGAAAAATACCTGCAAATTACTGGTTACATGGAGAATATTTACTAATTAATGGCGGAAAAATGTCAAAAAGCTTAGGAAATGTTTATCTAATAAAAGACATAAAAGACAGAGGTTATGATCCAATAGTATATAAACTTTTATGCTATTCTTGTAGTTATAGAATAAAATTAAACTTTACATGGGAAGGAATGGAAGCAACATCGAAATCTTTAGATAGACTTAGAAATGGATACAAAATACATAAAGAAGGAAAAGACAAATTAGATGAACAAGATAGAAAAAGATTAGAAGAAATAGAACATAATTTCCATGAAGCAATAAATGATGACATGAATATGCCACTTGCAATGAGTTATGTATGGGAAGCAGTAAGATATAATAAGAAATCTTTAGAAGTTGCAGATTTACTATTAAAATTTGATACTGTTTTAGGTCTAAAAATTGATAAAGAACCTGAACAAGAAGAAGTTGAAATTCCTAAAGATATATTAGATTTGATAGAGCAAAGAAAACAAGCAAGACAAGAAAAAAATTGGGCTGAATCTGATAGATTAAGGGATTTGATTAAAGAAAAAGGCTATGAAGTAAAAGACACAAAGGACGGAATGAACATAGGCAAAATTTAAAGAAAAGAAAGGAAGATGATAATTATGGCAATTTTATTACCAGGAGGAGCAGGATATATAGGAAGTCACACTGCAATTGAATTATTAAAGAAAGGATATGAAATAGTAATAATAGACAATTTCTCAAATAGCAATCCAAAAGTATTAGATGCAATCAAAAAAATAACAGGAAAAGAATTCAAATTTTATGAAATGGATTACATGGACAGAGAAAAACTAGAAAAAGTATTTGAAGAAAATAAAATAGATGCGGTTATAAATTTTGCAGGATATAAAGCAGTGGGAGAATCAGTACAAAAACCAATTGAATATTATACAAATAATATTTCAGGAGCATTAGTAGTACTAGATACAATGAGAAAATATGGATGTAAAAAATTCATCTTTAGTTCTTCTGCGACAGTATATGGAGACCCAGAAACAATTCCACTAACAGAAGAATGTAGAACAGGGGGAACAACAAACCCATATGGTACTACAAAGCTATTTATCGAGCAAATCTTAAAAGATATATATAAATCAGATAACACATGGGATATATGCATATTAAGATATTTCAATCCAGTAGGAGCACATGAAAGTGGACTAATTGGAGAAGAACCACAAGGAATACCAAATAACTTAATGCCATATATTGTTAGAGTTGCAAATGGAGAATTAAAAGAACTATCAGTATTTGGAAATGATTATGATACACCAGATGGAACAGGTGTCAGAGATTATATCCATGTAGTAGATTTAGCTAAAGGACATATTAAAGCACTAGAAAAGATTGATAAAGAAGGACAAGGATTATATATTTATAACTTAGGAACTGGAACAGGATATAGTGTTTTAGATATGGTAAAAGCATTTGAAAAAGCAACAGGAAAAGAAGTTGCATACAAAATTGCTCCAAGAAGACCTGGAGATATTGCAACTTGCTATGCAGACCCTAAAAAGGCTAAAGAAGAACTAGGATGGGTTGCAGAAAAGAACTTAGAAGATATGTGTAAAGATTCTTGGAATTATATAGTCAATAGAAAATAAGTAATGGAAGGAATAGATTAAATGATACAATTTAAGAAAGAAATTGCTAAAGAAATTTCAAAAGCAACAGAAATTGAACAAAATGAAATAGAAGGATATATTGAAATTCCAAAAGACCAAAACAATGGAGACTATGCATTTCCATGTTTTAGACTTGCAAAAACTTTAAAAAAAGCCCCACAAGCCATTGCAGAAGAAATAAAAGAAAAAATTGAAATTGATAATAATGTGGTTGAAAAAATTGAAGTCTTAGGTGGATATATAAATTTCTATATTAATAAAAAAGTACTTGCAAAAGAAGTTTTAGAAGAAATAGCAAACAAAGAAGAATATGGAAAGGCAGAAATAGGAAAAGGGAAAAATATAGTAATAGACTATTCTTCACCTAATATTGCAAAGCCATTTCATATTGGGCATTTAAGAACAACTTTAATAGGAAATTCTTTATACAGAATATATAAATATTTAGGATATAATACAACAGGAGTAAATCATTTAGGAGATTATGGAACACAATTCGGAAAAATGATAGAAGCATATAAAATGTGGGGACAAGAATATGATTTAACTGTTGATCCAATTAATAAATTAATGGATATGTATGTAAGAATTAATGAACTTTGTAAAGAAGATGAAAACGTACTTGAAAGATGTAGAGAAAATTTTAGACTATTAGAAGCAGGAGATAAATACTGTACAGACTTGTGGAATAAATTTAAAGATGTAAGTATGGTTGAATTTAACAAGATTTATGATGTATTAAACGTCAAATTTGACTCATACAATGGAGAAGCATTTTATGCAGATAAAACTGATGAAGTAATACAAAAACTTGAAGAAAAAGGAGTATTAACTGATTCAGAAGGAGCAAAAATTGTAGATTTAACAGATGTGGGAATAAAAACACCATGTTTAATACAAAAAGCAAATGGTTCATCAATATATGCAACAAGAGATTTAGCAGCAATAATGTATAGAGCAAAAACATATGACTTTGATAAATGTTTGTATGTAGTAGCATATGAACAAAATCTACACTTTAAACAAATATTTGCAGTGGCAAGATATCTAGTAGATGAAAAATATGTAAAAGGATTAGAACATGTATCATATGGTATGGTAGCCTTGCCAACTGGTAAAATGTCAACAAGACTTGGAAATGTTGTAAAAATAGAAGATTTAATAAATGGAACAATAGAAAAAGCAGAAGAAATAATAGCAGAAAAAAATCCAGACTTAAAAGAAAAAGAAGAAGTTGCAAAAAAAGTTGGAATTGGTGCAATTGTATATAACACACTATCAACAGCAAACATAAAAGATCAAATATTTGATTGGAATACAGCATTAAACTTCCAAGGGGAAACAGGACCATATATACAATACACATATGTACGTACACAAAGTGTATTATCAAAACTAGAAGAAATGCCAAAATTTGAAGATATAAATATCGAAAAATTACAAGATGAATATTCTATTAATGTTCTAAAAACAATATATAATTTTGAAGACATATTAACTCAAGTAACAAACAAAGAAGAACCATCAATTCTTGCAAGATATTTAATAGATTTAGCAAAAGCATTTAGTAATTTCTATAATGAAAATAAAATTATAGGAGAAGAAAAAGAATTACAAGATGCCCGTATCTATTTAACAAATGCAGTAGGAAAAGTATTAAAAATAGGTGGTTACTTATTAGGAATGGAAATGCCAAATAAAATGTAAAACAAACTAAAAAGTAAAATTTTATGAAAAAGTTTGATTAAATGAGCTTTTAAAAGATAATGATAGTTTTTGGTAGCTAATATAGCACTAACAAGAAAAAATTAATTTGAAAGTTCTATTTTATAATGATATTATATGTCCATAGTCAATCTTATGCAAATAAATTTAGAAAGGAGGAAGATTGAATATGGACATTAGTGAATTATGGCAAAATATACAAGGAGAATTTAGTAAGCAAAATGAAAGACTTGATGGCTTAGAAACACAAGTTGGTACTCTAACCAAAGAAGTAGGAGGGCTAAAAACACAAGTAAATACGTTAAATACAGAAGTGAATGGACTAAAGACACAAGTAAATACATTAAATACAGAAGTAAGTGGATTAAAAAAACAATTTAAAAACTTAAACAAAAAAGTAAATATCTTAACAAGAGATGTAAAAGTTCTAGATACAAGAGTAGGAAACTTAGAAGAAACTACACAAAGAATTGACAAAAGATTAGATGACACTATAAACATAAATATAGCAAAAATATTAAATGAGCAAACAATGATGAGAAAAGAAATGAATGAAAAATTTGATAGAGTAATATTACAAAATAATAGAGAACACAAAGAACTTGCCTATCAAATAGCAAAATTACAAGAAGAGCAAGGAAGAATGTATGGATAAAAAATATTATATAAAAGACATCAAATAAGATTACACTTATTTATACAAAAGTGTAATCTTATTTCCTGTTTTTTCAATAAATCCATCATCTTTTAAAAGTTTTAATTCACGCATCATTGCACTTCTATCAACACTTAAATAATCAGCTAAATCAGTTAAAGAAAAAGGAAGAGAAAAACTTTTAGTCAAATACATTGAAGAAATCAAATTAAAATATCCAACCAATTTATCTCTAATAGACCTTTTTGTCAAAAGTTCAATACGCATATTTAGATTAGTAACTTTATTTAAAATAAGCTCTGGAAGCAACTCAGTAAGTGTTTCATGAAATTTGCAGTTTGTTTTACATTTTTTCTTAATATCATCATAAATGTAGAACAAAACTTCACACTTTCCTTTAGCCTCAACAAATAATTCATTATTAGTTGAAACTATATAAAAAACTTCACCAAAGACATCATATTTTGAAAAATGATCTATGATAGTACGGTTACCATTTAAATCATATCTAACTAAATCAGCACTTCCATCAAGAAGAATACATAATTGATTACGTTTTTCGATGTAATTTGTTATAACTTCATTTTTAGAAAAAGTTTTCTTTCTGACCTTATGACAGCTATTTTCAAGAGCTTCAACAAACTGTTTAATATCAAAACTAATATTCATTTTTCATACCTCATTACATATTATATAAGAAATTAGTTGCAATTGCAACAAAAACCACGTAATATTTTTGTAATATAAATGTAATATTATGACGAAATATTGAAAAAAGCAACTTAATAAAAGATAGAAAATAATTTGTTGCTTTTGCAACAGAAAAAAGAAGAACTTAATATATAATTTAGGCATGCAAAAAATACAAGGAGGAAATGTAAAATGAAAATTATCAAAAGAGATGGAAGAGCTGTAGACTATGACAGAGCAAAAATTAAAGTAGCAATTGAAAAAGCAAATCAAGAGGTAAAACCTAAAGAAAGAGCAACTAAAGAAGATATAAAAGGAATTATTTTATATATAGAAGACTTAGGTAAAAAAAGAATGCTAGTTGAAGATATTCAAGACATTATCGAAGAAAAATTAATGGAATTAGATAAATACGAACTAGCTAAAAAATATATTGTATATAGATATACAAGAGCATTAGTCAGAAAAGCTAACACTACAGATGAATCAATATTAGGATTGATAAGAAATGATAATAAAGAATTAGCAGAAGAAAATTCCAACAAAAATACATTACTTGCATCAACACAAAGAGACTACATAGCAGGTGAAGTATCAAGAGACTTAACGAAAAGACTATTATTACCAGAAAAAATAGTAAAAGCAGATGCAGACGGAATTTTACATTTCCATGATGCTGATTATTTTGTACAGCCAATATTTAATTGTTGTTTAATTAATATAGCAGATATGCTTGATAATGGAACAGTAATGAATGGAAAAATGATTGAAAGCCCAAAAAGTTTTCAAGTTGCATGTATTGTTACAACACAAATAATAGCAACAGTTGCAAGTAATCAATACGGAGGGCAATCAGTAGATTTAATCCATTTAGGAAAATATTTAAGAAAAAGTTATAACAAGTATAAAAAAGAACTTGAGAGCAAATATAAAGGAAAGATAAAAGACAAAATAATAGAAGATATGGTTCAAGACAGATTAAAAGCAGAACTAAAATCAGGAGTACAAACTATCCAATATCAAATAAACACATTAATGACAACTAATGGACAAGCCCCATTTGTGACATTATTCTTACACCTAGAAAAAGATGATCCATATATCAAAGAAAATGCAATGATTATTGAAGAAGTATTAAGACAAAGATATGAAGGAATAAAAAATGAAGCAGGAGTGTATGTAACACCAGCATTTCCAAAATTAGTTTATGTTTTAGACGAATTTAACAATTTACAAGGTGGAGAATATGATTACTTAACAAGACTTGCAGTTAAATGTTCAGCAAAAAGAATGTATCCAGATTACATATCAGCTAAAAAAATGCATGAAAATTATGAAGGAAACGTATTCAGCCCAATGGGATGTAGAAGTTTCTTATCACCTTGGAAAGATGAAAACGGAAACTACAAATTTGAAGGAAGATTTAATCAAGGTGTAGTAAGTATCAATTTACCACAAATAGGAATTATAGCAAAAGGTGATGAAGAAAAATTCTGGAATATATTTGATGAAAGACTAGAACTTTGTAAAGAAGCATTAATGTGTAGACATTATGCATTACTTGGAACACATTCAGATATAAGCCCAATCCACTGGCAATATGGAGCAATAGCAAGACTTGAAAAAGGTGAAAAGATAGACAAACTATTATATGGTGGATATTCAACAATATCTTTAGGATATATAGGACTATATGAAGTAACAAAACTAATGACTGGTGAATCACATACGACAGAAAAAGGACATGAATTTGCATTAAGAGTTATGAAACATTTAAGAGAAACAACAGATAGATGGAAAAAAGAAACAAATATTGGATTTGCTTTATATGGTACACCAGCAGAAAGTTTATGTTACAAATTTGCAAGAATAGACAAAGAAAAATTTGGAACAATTAAAGATGTTACAGATAAAGGATATTATACAAATTCATACCATGTAGATGTAAGAGAAAAAATTGATGCATTTGCAAAATTAGCATTTGAAAGTGAGTTCCAAAAAATATCATCTGGTGGTTCAATATCATATATAGAAATACCAAATATGAACAAAAACTTAGAAGCATTAGAAACAGTTGTTAAATTCATATATGACAACATCCAATATGCAGAATTTAATACAAAATCAGATTATTGCCATGAATGTGGTTTTGATGGAGAAATAATAATTAATAAAGATAACGAATGGGAATGTCCAAACTGTGGAAACAAAGACCATAGTAAAATGACTGTAGTTAGAAGAACTTGTGGATATTTAGGAGAAAATTTCTGGAACGTAGGAAAGACAAAAGAAATTAAACAACGTGTAATGCATTTGTGATGATTAGTTCAGGTTCGGAGTGACCATTTTTGGTCAGTTTAGGGACGGCACTTAGTAACGGGAATAAAACAAAAAAATAAAAAGAAAAAAGAAATCTGAGAACATATATAATACTCGGATTTCTTTTAATATTAAAATATCAATATGTAAAGCAATTTAGTTATCATTCAAAAATCTATCCAACAATTGCTTTCTACAAAGCTCTTCAAAACTATCATCAAGAGGTTCTAAAACAACAGCTTCGTTATACTTTCTATCTAAACAATGCTTAATAATATAATCAGCAAGTTCAGGATTTTTAGAAAGAAGAGGACCATGTAAATAAGTTGCAATAACATTATTTTGAAAATAACCTTCTTCAGTATCTCCAAACTTGTTGCCATTACCAAATAAAACTTTCCCAAAAGGATTAGAAATATCAAAAGTCTGACCGCCATGATTTTCAAAGCCAATAACTTTTGTACTCTTACCATTAAGATTAGCTTCTATTACAATATTTCCGATACATCTTTTCTTTCTATCATTTATAGCCTCTGTATAATAATCAAAAACTTCTAAACCTGGAACAATATCACCATCAGCAGATTTATAATATTTTCCAAACAACTGATAAGCACCACAAATTAATAAAAAGAACACACCATTATTAATAGCTTCTTTAATATTATCTTTATATTTAACTAAATCATCAGCTAAAATTCCTTGTTCCTGATCAGCACCACCACCTGCAAAAACTAAGTCATAACTATTAAAATCTGGAGTAATATCTCCAATAGAATATCTATCTATAATAGCAGTTATTCCACGTTTTTCTAATCTATATTTTAAAACTTGAATATTTCCATAATCTCCATATAATTCTAAAATGTCAGGATATAAATATAATATTTTTAATTCTTTCATTAGAGAATACCTCTTTTCTGTTTTTTATTTATATATCTTTGTATATAAAAGATTTGGATGATTTTTTCTCCGTCCCCAAATCATCGTTTCAATTTCAAAATTTCAGTTCTTGTTGGTTGCAAAGAAGTATAATTTGCAATAACATATTTTTTAACATTTGTTTTATATAAATTTTTAACTGCCTCATGTAAATCTAGGTAAGCTTCTATTTTATTTGCATCAAATCCAGAAGTTTTAATTCTAATTGCCATGTCATAAGCTCTAGTTCCAGAAGTTATAACTCTAGATACATTATTTAAATTTGAAAAGTCAATATCCCAAATCCAAGAAACATCATGACCGTCAGCTAAGTTATCATTCAAAACAAAAAGCAATTCTTTTTCATCATCATCTTCATTTAAAATTCTTAAACTAACGTTACTTCCAGTAGGATTTTTTGCTAAATTAATAATAGTTGGAATACCATTTATATCAATTTCTTCTAAACGACCATTATTCAAAACAAATTCCGATAAAGCTTTTTGTACAATTTTTGTATCAATGTTATATAAGCTAACACATGAAATTACAGCAATAAAATTGTATATGTTATAAATACTATTAAATTTAGTTTTATATGTAATTCCATCAACTTCAAAACTTCTATTTTTTAAGTCAACATTTTGAGCAAGTTTGTAAATTTCATTATCGCCATAATGACAATTAGGACATTCGAATTTTCCTATGTGAGAATACTGATAATATTCATATTCGAGACGAGTATTGCAGAATGGGCAAAATTTTCCTTCTCCAGCTTCTTTCATCTCTTTTGTTGCATATTTATATGGTTCAACACTAAAATAATATACATTTTCATTATCAGGGTTTGCTTTTCCAAGCCTTGAAACATTAGGATCATCACTATTTAATACTAAATTGCCAGTATAAGTTTTAAGAAATTCATTTATTTTTAAAATTAATGTTTCAACTTCACCATTTCTATCTAATTGGTCACGGAAAAAGTCCAAAACAACTAAAGTATCTAATTTTAAATCTTTAAATACCACAGGTACATAACCTTCATCAACTTCAAAAACTAAGTAATCAGCTTTAATTTTACCAGTTAAAGAACAATGCTTTAGAAGAGTAGATAAAATTCCGGTTTCCATATTGTTTCCTTCTTTGTTGCTGATAACTTTTTTTTCTGCTGTTTCAAAAACATACCCAATAGCATTATTTGTCATAGTTTTTCCGTTTGTTGCAGTAACAGCAATAATTGGACAATCTATTTTAAAATATTTAAATATTTCAGGATTCCAATCAAATGCTATCTTACCAAGAAAGTTACCACCTTGTTTACCTGCTATCTTTAATGCAATATTTAAAAGTTTCATTATTAATACAATAAAAAAATTCTTCATATCTAAGTTCATTCTCCTCTCAAGATACAAATCTGGCTGAAAAATAATTAAAATTCTAAGTTTTTCTTATTATACCACAACAAAAAATATATGAGCAATAAAATTTAAAAACTTAGGTGAAATAGTAATAAATTTTTCTTGCTATTTTCAAATTCATGTAGTAAAATTGGAATGGTAAATTACGGAATTTTAAAATTTATAAAGTAATTTAAAGATCAAAAGAGGAGGGATTTTTATGCCAGAAATAAGTTTAAATCTAAAAAACACAGGGTTAACTAAAAAAAGCATAATGGAATACAAAGAACAAGTAGAAAATATCCATAAGGATTTACATAGAAGAGCAAATGACGAAAAAGATTTTGTTGGATGGCTAGAATTACCAACAAACTATGATAAAAAGGAATTTGCAAGAATAAAAAAAGCAGCTAAAAAAATAAAAAAAGAATCAGATATATTAGTTGTAATAGGTATAGGAGGCTCATATTTAGGAGCAAGAGCGGTAATAGAGGCTTTAACAAGTTCATTTTACAATATGTTACCAAACAAACAAAGAAAATTCCCACAAATATTATATGTAGGAAACAATTTAAGTCCAAACTACATGAATGAATTAATAGAATATATAGGAAACAAGGATTTTTCAATAAATGTGATATCAAAATCAGGTACAACAACAGAACCAGCTGTTGCGTTTAGAATTTTTAGAGAAATATTAGAAAATAAATATGGAATTGATGAGGCAAGAAGTAGAATATATGCTACAACAGATAAAGAAAAAGGAGCGTTAAAGACTCTAGCAGAAAGTGAAGGTTATGAACAATTTGTAGTACCAGATAATGTCGGAGGAAGATATTCGGTCTTAACAGCAGTAGGACTACTTCCAATAGCAGTTGCAGGAATAGATATAGACAAATTAATGGAGGGAGCAAGACTTGCACAAGAAAGATATAATGATGCAAATTTAAAATATAATGAATGTTATCAATATGCAGTAGTAAGAAATATATTGTATAAATTATATAAAAATACTGAAATATTGGTAAATTATGAACCAAAAATGCATTATTTCACAGAATGGTGGAAGCAACTATTTGGAGAAAGTGAAGGAAAAGAACAAAAAGGAATATTCCCAGCAGGAGTAGACTTTACAACAGATTTACATTCAATGGGACAATATATACAAGAAGGAAGAAGAAATCTATTTGAAACAGTAATATCAATAGAAGAATCAAATTCAGACATAACAATTCCTTCAGATGATGATAATTTAGACGGATTAAACTATTTAGCAGGAAAAGGATTAGACTATGTAAATAAAAAAGCAATGGAAGGAACAGTACAAGCGCACGTTTCAGGAAATGTTCCTAATATAATAATAAATTTAAAACAATTAAACGAAACATCGATAGGAGAGCTAATCTACTTCTTCGAAAAAGCATGTGCAGTATCTGGTATGATTTTAGGAATAAATCCATTTAATCAACCAGGAGTAGAAGAATACAAGAAAAATATGTTTAAACTATTAAAGAAACCAGGATATTGTTAGGGACGTGCCAAATCGTTTCAAAATGAAACAAAAGGGACATACCTATTTAGTTAATGGACATAATTTATTATTTGATGGACTATTTTATAGAAAAAATTAGAATAATAATTTATTTTTATGAATAGAGACGGGGTGTGTCCCTTTTGTTTCATTTTGAAACGATTTGGCACGTCCCCAAGGAGGTCAAAATGATTTACAAAGAGCAATTTAAAATTGGATTAAAAGATGTATGGAAAAATAGCGAAGTTAGTAATATAGCAATACTTGAATATTTAGAAGATGTTGCAGCATATCATTCAGACAGTGTAGGAGTACGGTGTAAATACTACAGATGAAACAAATTACACTTGGCTTTTATTAGATTGGCAAGTTAAGGTTATAAAAAGACCAATTTATGGGCAAACTTTAGATATACAAACTTGGTCAAGGAAGATTATTAAATGTTATGCATATCGTGATTTTGAAGTATATGACAATGAAGGAAATTTATGCGTAATTGCGACTTCAAAATGGTTATTAATTAATAGTAAAGAAAGAAAAATTGCCAAAGTAGAGCCAGGATTAGCAGATAAATATAAATCAGAAATAGGTAAATGTGTATTTGAAAATCCAGAAATAGAAAAATTAAAAGTTCCAGAAAAATTTGATAATGAAATATTGTATAAAGTTCAAAGAAGGGATATTGATGTTATTGGACATATGCATAATTTGTATTACTTAGATTTAGCCTATGAAGCTCTTCCAGATGAGATATATAGCAAAAGGCCATTTGACAATATTAGAGTGATGTATAAAAAAGAAATTAAATTTGGAGAAAACGTAAAATGCAAATATGCACTAGAAAATGATAGAAATATAGTAGTAATTGAAAGTGAAGATGGAAAGATTTTGCATGCAATAATAGAATTGTGGTAAAAAACAGTAAAAAACGCTAAAAAAATACTTGAATTTTGTCATATGTGTGTGATATAATACATATCGGTTTTAAAAAGGGAGGAATTTAAAATGAAAACAAAATTAAGAAAAACAAAAATAGTTGGAACAATAGGACCAGCAAGTCAAAGTGAAGAAATGTTGACAAAATTAATCAATGCAGGATTAAATGTTACAAGAATTAACTTTTCACATGGTGGATATGATGAAAACGGAGAAAAAATCGAAACAATCAAAAAAGTAAGAAAAGCATTAAATAAACCAGTAGCTTTATTATTAGACACAAAAGGACCTGAAATCAGAACAGGTGTATTAGAAACTGGAAATGAAAAAGTTCTAATTGAAGAAGGACAAACATTTACATTCGTAAATGATGATATTATAGGAAACAATCAACAAACATCAATAAGTTATAAAGAATTATACAAAGATGTAAAAGTTGGTTCAACACTATTAGTTGATGATGGAGCATTAGAATTTAAAATTACTGAAATCAAAGGTAAAGATATAGTATGTAAAGCATTAAATACAGCTAAATTAGGAAGCAGAAAAACAATGAATGTACCTGGTGTAAAATTAGAATTACCAGCATTAACACAAAAAGACATTGATGATATCACAGAAGGAATTAAAAGAGGATTTGATTATATTGCTGCTTCATTTGTAAGAAAAGCTGCAGATGTACAAGCTATAAGAGATTTACTAGATGCAAATGGTGGAGAAAAAGTAAAAATTATCTCTAAAATAGAAAATCAAGAAGGAATAGATAATTTTGAAGAAATATTAGCTATTTCAGATGGAATAATGGTAGCTCGTGGAGATATGGGTGTTGAAATACCAATGGAACAAGTTCCAAT
>CALXKC010000024.1 GCA_944388775.1 uncultured Clostridia bacterium
AGTATACTACAATAATTATCACATGTCAATAAATTCACAAAATTTAAAATAATTAATCAATCGGTAAACTAATAATAAATGTAGTACCCTTGCCTTCTTCTGACTCAAAAGTAATATTACCATTAAAATGAGCACGAATTGTAGAATAAGACATATACAATCCAAGACCAGTACCATTTTTACCTTTAGTAGTAACCATTTCCTTAAACAACTTATCTTTAGCCTCTTGAGAAAGACCTGTAGCATAATCCTTAACAGAAATAAGTAGATTATTATCTTGTCTAGTCACAATTAAATCAATATTCTGCTCAGGTTTTCCGTTATAAGCCTGAATTGAATTTGAAATCATATTATTAATAACCTGAACTAAACTATTAACATCACCTTTAAGCATTAAATCCTCATCAACTTTTAAAGAAATGTTCAAATAAACAATAGCATTTTTAAGTTCATGTTTCATCAGAATATTAACTCTCTTCAATAATTCACCAATAGTAAAAGTAATATCCTGTTCATTAGATAATGTCACAGCTTGACCTTTAACAGCAGTAATTACATCTGACATATATTCAGTATGAGCTTTGATTTTTTCCACCCAAGAAGACATATCTTTTGCGATATCATGATGATCTTGACTATTTACTTCTGGATCATCAATAGATGAATCATATTCTTTAATTAAATCATTTAAACCTTCAGCAGCCCCTGATATAGACATTATAGGTGTTTTTAAGTTATGTGCAATACCACCAATTAACTGACCAAGTGAAGCTAAACGTTCCTTTTCCATTAAGGTTTCTTGACTGTCATGTATTTTTTCAATATTACGTTTTGTTAAGTCTTGAATCTTATTAAATTCAACCGTAAGCTCACCAAGTTCATCATTAGAAATAATAGGTATCTTTCTAAATTCTGCATTATTCTTAGTATTTATATCATTAAGACCATTTACTATCATCTTTATCTGATTTGATAGAGATGTAGAATAATACCATAATAAGAATGATATAATACCAAACAAAACGATAAAAGAAGTTACAATATAAAATAGAGCATTTCCACCATCTATAGGAAATTTAATACCTACAATATAATCGCTATTATTCACATTTACATGCTTTACATATCCTTGAGTATTAACAGCATAATGCTCGTAAACTCTACCATCAAATTCATCTGATAATTCATATATATATTTTGTAAAGAAATCTGTTAAAGGTTCTCCATCTGAAGTTATTATATCCTTATTATTATCAATAATGAAATAAGTATCAGTATCATTCATATATTCTATAGAATCAAGAATATTAACTAATTGATCTTTAGTATATGAAGTATTTTCATCAAAAACATATGAGAACTCATTTTTATAATATTTGTAAATATCATCACCTCTAGCCTTTACTAATCTAGAATAAGAAACTATTGCAATGAAAAACAAACCAGCAATTAAAAGAGGTAATATAATCAACATCATATCATTAGAAAGTTTTGAATGCTTCATATCCAATTTATTATCTTTAAATGTCTTCATCAATATTGATTTAAATAAATTCTTAGAGAACACATAAGATATTGTTGCATTAAATGTAAGCAGAGAAAGCCATAATATAGCAACAGTTATACCAGAAGATTCTACTTCATGTTTTACAACTGGCATACCTAAACCAATAGTAATTGCAATAAATGGTATAATTATTTGCAATAGATAAAACTTTTTGGGTGCAGTTAATAAAGTATTTCTAATTTCATGTACACTATATAATTTAGAGTTTATACCTCCAGATCTTTCCCAATTTGCTATTTTTTTAAATAAAAAATAACGTTGATACAATGTAAATAAAGCAGTTATTAGAACATACAATATAATAAATTGTACTGTATAAGTAAGTACTCCATATTCAACTTGAAACTGTGTATCAACAGTTCCAGGTGGATAATTTAAAATTCTATACATAATTGGATACAAAGTCCATGCACAAATAGAAATTGTAATAAAATATGAAAGTATAACTTTTTGATAAGTATATAAATGAAATGATTTCTTCGTTTTCTTTTGCATACTATTTCCCCCCTAAATTTCAAGATTTTTAATATAATTAGTCAATTTGTACAAATAATCTAAATCTATTTTATCATATTCAAAATTAAAACGCTTCAAATATTCTAAAGTTATATCACAATTTGTCTTTATATTCAAATATGGAATATTAGTATATAAACTATAATCGCTTATAACTAAAGAATTAGCAGATAAATCCAATTTTGAAATTTTCTTATAAAATTGCTCATCAGTTACAATTTTAATATTATATCCTAATTTATTCAACATTTCTACCAAACTTCTCATATTAAACTTATAAGGGTTAAAAACGTGAAAAATTTTATTTAGACATCCATAATTATCAATAATACCAATTATAGCATCTGCAACATCATCTACAGGAGACATATCAAAATATTGAACAACGCTACTTTCAAAATAAAATTTATTTTTAATAATAAATTGCAATTTGTTATAAAAGGCATTACTATCTATATTATATTGAAATACCCCATCAGAATGTCTTGCAGTAAGATTACCAATCCTATAAATATTTGCTCTTAGCATACCACTTTTTATACTATTAAGTAAAAATTCTTCTGTTAAAAGTTTACTTTTAATATAATAATTTTCATTATAATTTTGACCTATAAAAAAGTCCTCTTCAGTAAAATAAACATCATCTGAAGTATTATTTAAAGGCATAAAATCACCAGAAACACTGATAGTTGAAATATGATTTAGAAAAATATCATATTTCATACAAAAATCAGCAACATTTTTAGTACCTTTCAAATTCAACTTTTCAAACTCCTCATATTTACCCATATGCTTAACCAATGCAGCAGAATGTATAACTAAATCAAGAGTATTACCCAAAGTTTTATATTGCTCATCAGAGAAACCTAAATTTTTATAAGTAATATCCCCAACAATAACTTTTATTTTATTAAATAAGAACTCTTCAGTATATTTATCCTTAAAATAGAAATTAAACATACTAATAATCCTTTTTTTAGCATTTTCCACAGAAGAACTTCTAACTAAACAATATATAGTACAATCTTTATCTAGCAAATCTCTCAATAAATGAATACCTAAAAAGCCAGTACAACCAGTAAGTAACACATTTTTAAAACTATGTTTTTTAGGATGTAAATTAGCTGTATCATGTTTTAAAAATGGATAAATATCTGAAGACAAATTGTTTTCAGCATCAGAATTAGTATTTTCTAAGGCAAAGCATAAATCTTTAACATTAGAATAATCATAAAAATATTGAGTTGGTACTGATATATTTAAAGCAGAAAGCATTGATTGCATTTTTATAATAGACAAAGAATCAATACCAAGATTAGTAAAATCTTCGTTAATACTAATATTTTTTATTGATAAACAATCTTCTAAAGCCTTGCAAACAATTTTTTGAAGTTCAGTTTGTGGTTTTACATATTTAGTATCTTTAGAATTTTTAAAAGGTGATGGCAATTTTTTTCTATCTATTTTTCCATTAACAGTAAGAGGCAAACTTGGTAATGGGATAAAATAAGATGGAATCATATAATAAGGTAATTTTTTAGCTAAAAATACCTTTAATTCATAATTTTGAATAGTAAAATCAGAAGTATAATAAGCACACAAAAATTCCCTGTTATTATATGAATAATCTATAACAGCACAATTTTTTATAAATCTATGATTAGATAGAACAGTTTCAATTTCACTAAGTTCTATTCTATATCCTCTAATTTTAATTTGAGAATCTGCTCTTCCGTAAAAAACTAATTCACCTTGTTTTGTCCAGGCAACAATATCACCAGACTTGTACACCATAAGAGAAGGGTCAAAAATATTTTGTGAAAAAGCCTTTTTAGTTAAATCTTCTCTTCCAAAATAACCTTTAGAAACTCCATCACCTGAAATATACAACTCACCTTTTACACCAGGAGGACAAAGGTTTAAATTTTTATCCAAAACATAGAATTTAACATTTGCTAAAGGTTTTCCAATAGTAATTACTTTATTTGTTTTAGCTAATTTTTTACAACAACAACCAACTGTTGTTTCAGTAGGACCATACATATTATAGATATTAGCAGAAGTAATTAAATTCAAATCATTCAAAAAAGATTGATTTAAAGCCTCTCCACCAATACCGATATCTGTTAATAATTTAAAACTATCTCTACAATTATTAGCAGACATTAAAGATAATATCTTACTAGGTGTTCCATACAAAATATTAACATTATATTTCAAAATTAAATCATTTAACATAGTATAATCATTAAGTTCATCAGAGGTTGCTAAAACTAAAGTTAAACCAATCAAAATCGTTGCCCATAATTCATACCCAAAAACATCAAAAGAAATAGAGGCAATAGAAAGCACAGTCTTATCTGAAGAATATTCAACTTCTCTTGATATTCCTAATAAATAATTATGGAAATTCTTATGTGTTATAGTAACTGCTTTAGGGTTTCCAGTAGAACCAGAAGTATATAGTAAATACATATTATCATCAGAAGTTACTTTTTTACATACATATTTTCTATTTAAATTCATGTCAAAAATACTATCTATGTGAATTAAATTTTCAAAATCATAAACAGAATTTGAAATCACATATTTTGAATTTGAATTATCTATCATATATTTTTTTCTGTCTAGAGGATGTGAAGAATCAATAAGAACATATGAACAACCACACTTCAAGACAGATAATATAACAATAATTAAATCAATTGACCTATCTAATATTATTGAAATATTATCTCCAACTCTTAAATTGTAGTTATCATGTAAGAAAGCTGCAAATTTATCAGACATACAATCCAAATCATTAAAAGTGATTCTTTGATTGTTACATATAATAGCTTCCTTATTTGGATTAGAAATAACTTGTTCCTTAAATAAATCGATAATTGTTTTTGTAGAGTCATATTCTACAAAAGTATTGTTAAATTGATTTAAAATTAAATCTTTTTCTTCGTCTGTAACTAATTGAATATCTTTAATTAAAATATCTTTATTTTCCATTACTTGTTCGCAAATATGTAATATTCTACTATGAATATCTTTAATTTGAGAATTATCA
Organism: uncultured Clostridia bacterium; assembly: GCA_944388775.1. Taxonomy (GTDB): domain Bacteria; phylum Bacillota; class Clostridia; order TANB77; family CAG-508; genus CAG-269. Next base: position 5,142 of record CALXKC010000024.1, read on the forward strand.
AAAAAACAATTTTGATAATCATAGATAAAAGAAAAATTATCTGTATCATCCATATCATAAATATGTAATACTAGAGGAATTGATGAATAACCATTAAAAAACCACTCTGTAGAATAATTAATATTGTCCTTAGAATGATTCATTCTAGCATTTTGATAAGATACAGAAGTATTATAAATATTTTCTTTAATATTAAATTTATTTTTTATATCCTCAACTAAAGTCTGAGAAGGATATTTTTCATGTCTTAAATAAGAAAATTGACATTTATTAAGCTCTTTTATGCAATCATAAAAAGAAGTATTAAAATCTATATTCAATTTATAAAGCATATTATTTACAAAAAGCCCAAAAGTTTCCTTCTCCTTCATTGAGCTTCTATTCAATATTGGAGAAGACAAAACAACACTATCTGTCTGTTTAATCTTTCCTTCATAAATGCCCATTAAAAATAAAATAAAAGTAAAAGGAGAAGTTTTAATTTCCTTACAGAAATCAATAATTTTTTCAGTTAAACTTTTTGTTAATTTAAATTCAGCTCTACTTGCTTCAAAAGAAATAGCAGAAGTAGTATTTAAATTACCAGAGAAAGCATCATCAAATATATTTTTGTCAAAAAGATTATTCCAAAATTCTCTATCTTTTTCAAATCTAGAACTTAATTTGTATTTTTCTTCTTGATCAACAAAATCTGAATAATCAAAAGCACAAGAAAAATCTAGATTTTCATTTTTTAATAATCCAGAATAAATAGAGATAATAGAATTAACCAATATGCTCATTGACCAAGCATCACATATTAGATGATGAATACAAACAAAGAAACCACCTGTATTATCAGTTGTTTCATAGATTTCAAAATAGTATAAAGGAGAATCAAATAAAGGGAAAACTCTCCTAGAAATTGAATTAAAAACTTCTTCCTTATTTTCAGGAGTCAAATAAACATAATCAACAGAAAATGGAGTATATTCCTTTTCATATTGAGTAATACTATCACTTTTTTGATTAAGCTGATATCTAATATTTTTATTCTTTTTGACAAAAATATTAATAGCTTTTTCAAGAAGTTTAACATCAATTTTAGAATTAATAACAACTCTTCCTGAAATGTTATTTATGCTAGTATTTGGAAAAAATTGTTCTGTATTTAAAATTGCCTTTTGAGGCTCTGTTAAATTAATATTATTTAAAGACATCCTTTATCACCCTTTTTAAATAAGTTTTATAATTGAACTTTATCAGAATTATATATATATATTAAAAAAAAATCAAGAAAAAGATGTTGAAAAATCAATAATTTTATTATAAAATGCAAAAAAAGAGAAGGGAATGGTGTTAAATGAAAAATAGTAAAGCTAAAAAAGAAAATGACATCAAGAATCCTAAAGAAAAAGAACTAAAAAAATCAAAAAAGGCAACAAAAGAAGCAGAAAATTTTAAAGATTTAATTATAAGATATGAAAATTTTGGAAAGTTAGTATCTTTCAAATACAAACAAAATAATGAAATAAAAGAAATAACATATGAACAATTTGCAAAAGACATTAAAGCCTTAGGGACAGCTTTAATTGATATGAAAGTAAAAAGAGTAGCAGTAATAGGAACTAATAGTTATAAATGGTGTACAACATATCTTGCAACTACAACAGCAGGAAAAGTTATTGTGCCACTAGATAAAGCACTAACAGATATTGAAATCGGAAATTTAATCAAAAGAAGTGAAGTAGACACAATTGTTTATGAGAAAAAATATCAAAAAGCAATTGATGAAATAATCGAAAAAGGTTGTAATCTAAAAAATTTAATTTGTATGGACTCTAAAGGAAAAAAAGAGGTTCTTTCTTATGACAAAGTTCTAGAAAAAGGAAAAGAAATGTTAGAAAAAGGAGATAACAGATATGATGATGTAAAAATAGATTCATATAAAATGTCAATAATGCTATTTACATCAGGAACTACAAATGAGCCAAAAGCAGTAATGTTATCACAAAATAATATAGTTTCAAATATTGAGGCACTAAATAGAATTGTTAAAGTATACAAAACAGATACATTATTATCATTTTTACCAATACATCATACATTTGAATGTACAATAACATTCTTATTTGGAACATTTAATGGAGCAACAGTAGCATTTTGTGAAGGATTAAGATATATTCAACAAAACCTAAAAGACTATAAAGTAACAATATTTGTAGCAGTTCCGCTATTATTAGAAACAATGTATAAAAAAATACAAAAAGCAATTAAAGAAAAAGGAAAAACAGAATTAGTAAATAAAATGATAAAAATATCAAATGGATTATTAAAATGCCATATAGATATAAGGAAAATAGTATTTAAAGAAATATTAGACAATTTTGGTGGACACTTAAGAGTAGTATTTTATGGCTCAGCACCAATGCCTAAAGATACAATAGTAGGATATAATAACTTGGGGATCGAGCTAATACAAGGATATGGATTAACAGAAACATCACCAGTAGTATCAGCAGAAACAGATAAAAAGAAAAGACCTGGATCAATAGGGTTAGTTTTAGATAATTTAGAATGTAGAATTGACAATCCAGATAAAGATGGAGTTGGAGAAATAACTGTAAAAGGACCAAGTGTAATGCTTGGATATTACAATAATGAAAAAGCAACAAAAGAAGTATTAAAAGATGGATGGTTTTCAACAGGAGATTATGGATATCTAGATGAAGATGGCTTTTTATACATAACTGGAAGAAAGAAAGACGTAATAGTCCTAAGAAATGGAGAAAATGTCTATCCACAAGAAATAGAAGCATTAATAAATAAATTACCATATGTAAAGGAAAGTTTAGTATTTCAAAGAGGACAAAGTAAAACAGATACAATGTTATGTGCAAAAATTGTTTATGATGTAGACGCAATTAAAGATGCATTTGGTAAAAAATCAGAAGATGAATACAAAGAAGAAATTTGGAAACAAATTAAAGAAATAAATAAAGACTTGCCACTATTTAAACATATTAAGAAAATTGAAATTACAACTGAAGAGCTAGAAAAAACTACAACACAAAAAGTTAAACGATATAAAGAATTGCAAAAAGTAGCAAACAGGGATTAGGGGACGGTCCTCCAATCCCTGTTTTTAGGGATTTAGGGACGGACCTTTAATGAATTTAACAAAATAACAAAAATATATTGAATACATTCAACAAAATATCTAAAATTTGTTGAATTAATTCAATAAAAATGATATAATATATAATAGAAAGATAAAAAAGAGGTGATACAATGGATATAAAACAAAGTTTAATCACTAACAATGTATGGTGGAAAAATCAAAAAATAAATCCACAATTTTTATTAGGAAGAAAAAGAGAAGAATTTAATAGTATCATACAAAAAATAGATGAAAAAAGAATCTTAAGCATTATAGGACCTAGAAGAGTTGGAAAATCAACACTTATCTATCAAACAATAAATTACTTGATAGAGGACAAAAAAGTTGACAAAAAAAGAATACTACTATTTTCAGGAGATGACCCAAGCCTATTTTTTAATGAAGATGACAAAATAAGTGATGTATTAGAAGTATATTTTAATGAAATACTTGAAGAAAGCATCTCTAACTTAAGTTCAAAAGTCTATATATTTATAGATGAAATCCATTTTATTAAAAACTGGCAAAACTATCTAAAAGTATGTTTTGATAGAAAATATAACATTAAATTTATTATTACTGGTTCATCATCATTACATTTATTTAAAGACTCTAATGAATCATTACTAGGAAGAATTGAAAATATGTACGTATTACCACTTACATTTAATCAATTTTTAAATTTCTATATGACATATGTAACAAAGCAAAATGACATCAATTTACCAAAATTCAATTTAGATAAACCAGAAGAAAGTTTTAAAAATTTAGAAACAATATATTATGATGAAGAAATGAAAATAAAAATCTACAAAATATTAAATGAATATATATTAGTAGGTGGTTATCCAGAATACTTTGAAGACAGAGATATTGAAATTTGGCAAAGACGTTTAGCAGATGATATCATAACAAGAGGAATTTATAAAGATATCTTAACAATGTATAATATAAAAAGTCCTGAAATATTAGAAAAATTGATGTACTACATAGCTGATAACAATTCCCAAACTTTTTCATATAGTAGTATGGCTGGAAATTTTGGAGTTGATACAGTAACATTGATGAGCTATGTGGGATATTTAAAACAAGCATTTTTAATTAATGTGTTAGAAAATTACTCTACAAATATTGGAAAAATAATAAGGTCAAATAAAAAGATAAGCATACTAGATAATGGTATTCAAAACAGTCTTCTAAAAAGAACAGAGCTAACAAACAATGATACAGGACATATAATAGAAGCAATGGTAGATTTCGATATTCGTTTGATTTCAGAAAAAGAAAATTATAATGAATATTATTATAGAAATTCAAATAAAGAAGAAATTGATATCATATTGGACAGAAAAATAGATATAATCCCAATAGAAGTAAAATATACAAATCAAATAGAAAATTCAGATACAAATACAATAAAAAACTTTATTGATAAAAATAAAGAAAATAAACTAGGAAAAACAAAATTCGGAATTATCATAACAAAAGATATTTATAAAAAAGAAGAAAATTTATATTATATTCCATATTGGTTGTTTAATTTATAAAAAATAGTAAATACTATTTTTGAGGTGGCCAATTTGAAAAAAAGAAAAAAATACACAAAAAAATCCATAAAAAAGAAAGTAATTATAACAAGCATAATTCTAATACTTTTATGGATTTTTGCATTTTATTTATATATAACATATCAAAATATAGAAGTTACACCAAATAACTATGAAACTATGAGAACAAAATCCACAATAGAAGAACAAACTGTGGAAAGTGAAGAAGAAAAAAGCCAAACAATAGCAGATATGTTAGAAGAAACAACAAGAAAAGTAGTAGGAATTTCAAAACTAAAAAATACAGGAAGCAGTATATTTTCATCAAATTCAGAAAACGATTTAGGATTAGGAACAGGAGTTATTGTATCAAATGATGGATATATATTAAGTAATGAACATGTTACAGGAGCAAAATATAGTAAATGCTATGTAACACTAGAAAATGGAAATACTTATGATGGAACAGTAATGTGGAGCGATTCAAGTATAGACTTATCAATTACTAAAATAAATGCAAAAAATTTAGAAGCGGTAACACTTGGAAATTCAGAAAATATAAGAGTAGGAGAAAGCGTATATGCAATAGGAAATCCCATAGGATATGAATTCAGAAGAACAGTAACTTCAGGCATTATAAGTGCAAAAAACAGAACAATAAAAATAGAAGAAAACGACCAATCCTCATATATGACAGATTTAATTCAAACAGATGCAACAATAAATCCAGGAAATAGCGGAGGCCCATTAATTACACCAAATGGAGAAGTAATTGGAATAAATACTGTAAAAATAACATCAGCAGAAGGAATAGGATTTGCAATCCCAATAGATATAGTAAAACCAATAATCGAAAGTTTTAAAAATACAGGAACATTTGAAGAGGCACAAATAGGGATATATGCATATGATAAAGAAGTAATACCATATTTAAATAAAAGTTTAAGCTTCGAAAAAGGCATATATGTTGCACAAATAACTAAAAATGGCCCAGCAGACAACACAGAACTAAAAGAAGGAGATATTATTACTAAAATTGATGATGTTGAATTAAATACGATGAATGATTTGCGAAAATATATTTACACAAAAAAGCCTAAAGATGAAGTTACACTAAGTGTTACAAGAGGAAAAATACAAAAAACAATAAAAATAACACTAGGATGACAGGGATTAGGGGGATGGTCATAAAATCCCTGTTTTTCATTTTACTCTTTTGCTATTAAAAATAGTATAAAATTTATTTCATTTCTCGGCTAACATTACATCTTTAACAAATTCTAATATTATCTAGTAGGCCCCTCTCAAAGCAAGTTTGAGATTCTCCCACTAGATAATTAAAGAATTTATAACAAGATTTCATTCACATTCGAAATTCATAAATTTTATACTATTTTTAATAGCTTATTATGATAAATAAAAATAAACAGGGATTTTTAGGACCGTCCCCTAATCCCTGTCTCCCTCTTCCATAAAGTCATATTTCCTTGAATAATCCTTAGTTTCAGTATTTGACTGATAAACTTCAGAGCGATTTTGTTTTAAAAATTCAATTATTTGATAAACATCTATCCAAATTTCATTAGGACTATCTACTTGAGATTCATCAAAAATCAATTGCATACCAAAATGTAAATGAGGTACATTAATATTATTAACATTTTCTTTTGTACTATAACCAGTCATACCTAAATAACCAATAACATCTCCAGCTTTAACAGTCATTCCTTCTTCAATACCTTCTGCATATGGATGATTTTTTCGCAAATGAGCATAATAGTAATAACGCTTACCATCAAAGCTACGTATACCAATTCTCCAACCACCATATTGATTCCAACCTAAATGCTCAATAATTCCAGACTCAACAGCAATAATAGGAGTTCCTATACTTCCCATTAAATCATTTCCAAGATGGACTCTTTTAAAACCATATGAACGAGAATTACCAAAATCGTCATAATGACTGAAAGAATAGTTTTTGGCAATAGGCAAAAAGGCTTTCAGACCATATCTTTCTTCCATTATTTTTTCACCTTTTAAACCGTGAAGTATCTTCATCATCAATATTAGTATTTTCATTATTTTCATTAGAAACAGTAGAATTATTAATAGTTGAATTATCAACTTCTATAGAATAATTCCCAATAAAACCAGATAAAACCCCACTATATGCCTCATAGTAATAATCGTAAAACTTCATACTACTTGTCAAATCAGACATTTGCTCCCCACTATCTAGTTTTGAAACAAGATTATCTAAATCAGTTTTTTTGAAATTTTTAAAATTTCCACCATTTTGGGCTGCTAAATAAGCTAAAAGTTCAATCCAATTATACTTGACTTCTGCATTAGTATTATGTGACTCAATATCTAATTTAGAAGTCAATTTCATAGCTTCAGCAGTGACATTAAAATCTACCCATTTAATATAATCTTTGCTTGAGGAATCATCACCAGAAGTATTTTCGTCATTTGCAAAAGAGTAGAAAAGAACTATTGACAAAATAATGACTAATATTATAATGATAGTGAAAATAAAAATTTTTTTATTTATTTTAAAAGATTTAATTAACATACACTTCACCAATATAAATATATGATAGGAGATGATTTTACATGAATAAATATATGGAATTAGCAAAACAAAACGCAGAAAATGGAATAAAAAATAATGAAGGAGGTCCATTTGGCGCAGTTATAACAGATAAAGAAGGAAATATAATTGCAAATGGAAATAATAAAGTATTTAAAAATAATGACCCAACTGCTCACGCGGAGATTGTAGCGATTAGAGAAGCATGTAAAAAATTGAATACTTATGATTTGTCAGAATATATATTATATTCTTCTTGCGAACCATGCCCAATGTGTTTATCTGCAATTATTTGGTCTAATATTAAAAAAGTATATTTTGGATGTAACAAAAAAGATGCAGGAGAAATAGGTTTTAGAGATGATATGATTTATGAGTATTTAAAAGGAAATAACAAAGATTTGATACAATTAAAAGAAATGGATAGAGATGAGTGTTTAAAGACCTTTGAAGAGTATAGAAGACAAAATGGGATAATTTATTAATATAAAAAATAGACAAAATACTATTAAGAAAATGGATATTTGATGAATAAATCAGATATTCATTTTTTGAAAAATGAAAAACCCCTTAATTACAAGGGATTTTTTCTAAGAAATTCAAATAGAACTTCTTTTAGTAAGCCAAGGCAATAAGTTAAGAAAAAATTTACATAACTTATTGCCAACTTTTTATTTTTATGTTACAATAAAAGATAACATTTAAAAAAGTGGCGTCCCTAAAGTGACCAAAAATGGTCAGTCCGAACCTGTCCCCAAACTGACCATAGCCAAAAACGGAGGTATATATTTAATGGAAAAATTAGTTTATTTCAACAAATTCTATTTAGACAAAGAAAAAGACATAATTGTAAATCTATACAAATCAAAAAACGACGAATTAACATATATCTTAGAAACTCCAAACCATAACACAGGAAACCTAATAACAAACCTAGCAAAAATATGCAATGTAGAAACAATAAAAAACGAAAATGATATGAAAATAATAAAAGGAGTTATTCCTGCAAGCATAAATGGAGACAATGAAGAAGTATATATTTTCAGACTAGGTGGAATAAAAATAGCAAATATATATGAAGATAAAATAGAAATTAAAGCAAAAATTCCAGCTATCATAAAAACTCTAATGTCACAAACAAAAAACTATAAACTACCAATAGAAAAAAGTATAGTAAAAACATATATATTAAAGAAATCAAAATTTAGAACAGACTTGCACACACATATGAATGCAAACCTATCACCAGACTGTTTAATCGCATTAGGAATAGTACATCAAATAAAATACCCTTTATATTACATCAAAAAAATAAACCTAAAACTAACCAAAAAACAAGAAGAAAAAATATATAAACAAAGAGAAAAAGTAGCAGAAAAATTTAAAGATTCAGAATTAACAGGAAAATATCTAACGAGAAAAATAGATGATAACACATTCATAAACTTTGCAGACTTAATTCTAAATAACCTAGAAAACGCAGAATACAACATAGAAAAAATAAGAACAAGTCTAGCAATAATGAAAGATGGGCAAGCAGTTTTCACTAATCTTGAAAAATGCTATATCTATAGATATGTATTTGCAAAAGGAACAGCATCAGAACAAAAAGAAAAAATAGAATTAGAGCCAGAATTAATTGAAAAAATACCAGAACAAGATATCAAAAAAATGGTATTCAAAATGCTAGAAGATAAAAAAGAAACAAGTCCATACAAAAACAACACATTAAGACAAGATAAGTTTTTATGGATTGCAAGAGAATACAAAAAGCAAGGAATAAAATATGTAGAAATAGCAGACACAGACCTTTCAAAAAATAGTGAAAGAGCAATAAAATTGCTACAAGAAGTACATTCAATATTTCCACAAATAGAGAAGGAAACAGGGGTAAAAATAAGATTTCTATTTGCAATAAGAAGAATACCCCTAACAATTATAAAAGACCAAAAAACAAGTAGTACATATTTAAAAGAAAATATCAACCTATTAAAGGCAGTAGCAAAAAGCCCATACGTTGTAGGAAGCGACTTTATAGGGGAAGAAATAAACGATATTTCAGACTTAAAACCAGTAATTAGAGAAATTGTTAAATATGTTGAAAATGAAGACAATAACTTTACAATGAGAATACATGCAGGAGAAAATGACAGCCTAAGAGATAATGTTAGAAAATCAATTTTATGTGTCAAAGAAGCAGTAGAAAAAGGACACAGAATGCCACAAGTTAGAATTGGACATGGATTGTACACAGAAAATCTAAACAGCGAAGCAGGAAAAGAATTAATGGAATTAATCAGAGAAAATGGAGTAATAATAGAATTTCAATTAACTTCAAACATTAGATTAAATAACTTAAGTGACTTATCAAATCATCCAATAAAAACATTTCTAAAAAACGGAATAAAATGTGTCCAAGGAACAGACGGATGTGGAATGTATGGAACAGACACATTTGACGAGCAATTAGCATTGCACAATTTATTAGATTTAACAGACAAAGACTTTGAAAAAATGAGAAAAGTTGAAGATGAAGTGATTGAAAAAAGTGAAAAATATTTTGAAGAAAAAAGCAAGAAATTCAAAGAATTTTTAGGTAACAGAACAATAGAAAAAGCAGTATTAGAATTAGAAGCAAAAAATACAAAAGAAACAGAAGACCAAGAAGAGCTAAGAATAAATAGCAATTTAGAAACAGAAAAAGAATTAAAACAAAAAATAAAAAGTCTTCCAACAGATAAAGTTCCTGTAATAATTGCAGGAGGAAGTTTCAATACTAAAGGTAGGGAAACAATACCAACAAAAGAAGGAATAAAAATTCTAAGAGAACTAATAGAAAATGTAGACAATAACAATATATATTTTGTAGTAGGACACAAAATGCAAGGATATGAAAAAGCAATTGTTGACATATCAAAAGAATTAAATAAAAAATTTGAAATAGATGCAATTGTACCTAAAATGGTAACAGAAAAGGTAAAAAATAGATTACTAGATGAAAATGTAGATGGGATATGTATATCACCAGAAACAGAAGAGCTAGGAATATATAAAAGTTTCAATTATGAAATATTTGAAAGAAGAAAATCAGTAGTTATAGCATTTGATGGAAATTCACCAGTATCAAACTTAGTACAAGAAGCAAAAAACGGAAAAGGAAAATCAAAAATATATGTAAATCAAGAAAATCATTTATTAAAAGAAAAAGCAGATTCATTAGAAGGATATGTAATACCTTTTGAAATGAAAGATAATATAGTAAAGAAAATTTTGGAAGATAATCCAGAATTAAAACAGGGATTTAGGGGACGGAGCTTAAAATCCCTCTTTTCAGGGACTGGGGGACGGACCTATAAATTAAATAAATATGTAAAAATCAAAAAATATATATTTTATAAATTAAAGTAGAAAAGACATTTTTTAAAATAAATTTAGGAAATGTCTTTTTCCTTTTATGTATAAGGTCCGTCCCCAAATCCCTAATTTCAGGGATTTTAAGCTCCGTCCCCTAATCCCCTTTTTTTAGCAAAAAATTCCAATAAAAAAATAAATAAAAAACAAAAATATCCACATAATAAAAATATAAAAAAATAAAAAAGGAGGAAAAAAAGTGAAAAAAATATTAAGCATAATAATGGTAATAGCAATATTATCAACATGCCTATTTGTGGGTAAAGTAGAAGCAGCAACACCGCTAAATTCAGTAACTTTAGACACAACTAAAGAAACAGTACATCCAGGAGAAACGGTAACACTAACAATTAACTTTGGAACAGATTTAGGTGCATATACATTTGATATTGCATATGACAATAATTTATTAGAATATGTAAGTGCAGAAGGAGGAACACCAAGTGATAATGGAACAAGAGTAAGAGTAACATTTTATGATTCAACAGGAGGAACAGCACCTAGAACAAATATGAGCATTACATTTAAAGCAAAAGAAGGGATAATAACATCAAATCCAACAGATTTATCAGTTACAGCTGAAGGTTTAGCAAATGCAGATGCATCAGTACAATATGATGATATAGGTGTGCCAATTGTAAAAAACATAGTTGTAGAACCTATATACCAAGATTATAACATTGAATTGACATATACAGGAGATGTAATTGAAAATGTCGAAAAAGAAATGACATTAAGAATATCATCAGTTTTAGGAAAAAATTATGAACATGCAAGAATAATAGCAGAAGCAACAACACCAAGTGGTGGACAAGTAGCATTAAAAGGTACTGATGAACAACAATTAGAACATGACATCATCCAAAGTGGATGGGGAGATGCATCAGGATACGAAATTGGTGGACAAAATGTAGAAAAAGTTTTATCACTTAGAGGACTATTTACAAAAGCAGGAGCATATACAATCAAAATAATATTAATAGATAGAGATTCATCAGATGCTGAGATTGTAAGCAAAACCTTTAGTATAACAGCTTTAGCTGAACAAACAGGTGAAAATGACAATACAAATAATGGAAATACATCAGGAGAGATAACAGGAAATACGACTGAAGAAGGAAATCTACCAATGGAAGAAGAAAATACAGTACAAAACGAACAAGCAGAAAATTTACCACAAACATTGCCTAAAACAGGTAGAAACATCTTCATTCCAATTGTTGTAGTAATAATTGCAGTAACAAGCATTATTGCAGTAATGAAAAGAAAAAAAGGATAATAAAAAATGAATAACAAGAACAGAAGAAAATTAAAATATTTATTATTGATTTTAATTTTAGGAACTTTATTTTTTATATTATTCAATATACAAACTGAGAAAAATAGCAAAAACGGGACAACCATAGAAAAAGTCAATTCAAAATCATACCAAAATTACCAAAGCGAAAATTTAGAAACGCAACAATCCACAACGAATGAACAAAATGTGGAAAAAGAGTATATAGAAACTGAGTTTAAAGGATATAAAGTATGTGCAAAATTAAATATTCCTATAATAAACTTAGAAACTTATGTATTAGAAGAATATAGCAAACAAGCATTACTAACATCAGTAACAAAATTTTATGGTGGAGAGCCAAACAAAGTAGGAAATTTTTGCATAGCTGGACACAATTATGGTCCAACAAATATGTTTCAAAACATTAAAAAACTAAAAGTGAATGATGAAATATATCTAACAGATACAAATGGCAACAGATTCAAATACTTAATCTACGATATGTATACAGTATTACCAAATGAAACGAGATGTCTTTCCCAAAAAACAGATGGAAACACTGAACTAACTTTGATAACTTGTACTCCTGATTCTGAAAGAAGAATTATAGTTAAAGCAATTCAAGACTAACAATATAAAATAAGAATATCTTTTCAGCTGGATTTATACATTAAGAGAGGAATGATACTAAAAATGAAAAAACTAAAAAGAAATAAAATACAAAATAAAATTCAAAACTTAAACAACAGTATTTTAAAAATTATATGCAAAACAAAAATATGCAAAATAAAAATATACAAAATAAAACAAAATGTCGCAAAAGAAACGTCCCCAATGCGACATTTCTTAATTATTTTTATATCTTTAATGTTCATTATTTGCATAAAAACTCATTCAAATGCAGCATACACTTCAAATGGAATAGAAAACTTCCCAGATAGTTATAAACCATATTTAGAAGTTCTAAAAAGCAAACATCCGGACTGGAATTTTACAGCATTATATACAGAGCTGGACTGGAAATATGTTATAGATAATGAAAATATATTTGGAAAAAATCTAGTTCCAAAATCCTATACAGATGAATGGAAAAACACAAAAACAGGAGAATACAATGTCGAAGTAGACAGTCGGATGGGTTGATAGTTCAAGAAAAGCTGTTGAATATGCAATGGATCCAAGAAACTTTTTAAATGAAGTCAGAATATTTCAGTTTGAAGGATTATCTTATGTTGAAAATAGTAACCAATTAAACACGATAGAGAAAATACTATATGGAACAGAGTTCTATAATACAAAAGTAAGCTATATAAATACACAAGGACAAACAATAAACATGACAGAAAAATATGCAGACTTGATATTAAGAGCAGCCAAAACATCAAAAGTAAGTTCATATCATTTAGCATCGAGAATAAAACAAGAAGTAGGACCATTTTTGTCACATTCATCAATAAGTGGAAAAGTTCCAGGATATGAGGCTTTATACAATTTCTATAACATAGGAGCAACAAGCTCTTCAGAACCAATGGGAGCAATAATAAATGGATTAAAATATGCAAGAGATGGAAATGGAGCAAATGCGCAAACACAAACAAAATATCTAATTCCTTGGAACACAAAAGAAAGAGCAATAACAGGAGGCGGAATATTTATTGGTTCTAGCTATATAAATATAGGACAAGATACAATATATCTGCAAAAATTCCATGTAGTAGATAACAGAGGAGGAGAATTATTCTGGCATCAATATATGACAAATGTATTAGCACCATATAGTGAATCAAATATCATCTACAAAGGATATGTAAATAGCAATTTATTAGATACAGATATGACATTTGTTATCCCAATTTATAACAATATGCCAGAACTCCCATGCAAAAGACCAAGCATTTTAGATAAAGACTATGTCCAAGACAACACAAAAGTATATGCAGATGTTACAAACACATTAAATATCAGAAGTGGACCATCAACAACATATGAAACAATAACAACTGTTACAAGTAAAGACATAATGACAAGAATTGAAAAAGGAGTACAAAATGGAGAACTTTGGGACAGAGTAGTACTAGAAAATGGAATAGTAGGATATGCATTCCAAAGCTATTTAAAAGAATTACCTGCAGTTCAAATCAGTCAAATAAACTTATCACTAGATAAAACAACAATAAATAAAAATGAAACAGCAAACCTAAAAATAGAAATATTACCAGAAGAAGCAAAAGACCAGAAAATCACATTTTCATCTAGCAATCCGAATATAATAAGTGTAGACCAAAATGGAAATATATTTGGAGTTAGTTCAGGTGAAGCAACAATAACAGCAACAGCAGAAAATGGAGTAAAAGGATCAATTACACTAAATGTATATTCAAAAGTTGAAGAAATAAAATTAGATATAGAGAATTTAACATTACAAGAAGGAGAAAGTTACAATTTAAAAGCAACGATATATCCAGAAGATGCAACTAATAAAAATATAACATTTGATTCTGAAAATAATGATATAGCAACAGTTGACCAAAGTGGAAAAATAACAGCAATAAAAGAAGGAACAACAAAAATAACAGTAACAAGTCAAGATAGTCAAAATGCACAAAATGATCAAAACAATCAAAGCGAAAAAAATACAAAAAATAATGTAATACAACAAAGTGATTCAAATAATTTAATTCAAAAAAGTGTAGAAGTAAAAGTTATAAAAAAATTAACAGAAGACGAATTAAAATTTGATGAATCACTTACAATACAAGGAAATATAATAAGTGGATTTGACCACAATAATATGACAGCAGAAAATATAAAAAATTATATAACAACAATATATGAAATCAAAATTGAAAACTATAAAGGAGAAACAATAGAAAATAACCAATTAGTCGGAACAGGGGCAAAAATAAAAATAATAAAAACTACACAAACAAATAATAAAACAGAAACATTAGCAGAATATACAGTTGTCTTATATGGAGATGTAAATGGAGATGGAAAAATAAATAGTGTAGATTTATTAGTACTACAAAGGCATATTTTAGAAATACAAACAATAGATGAAATATTCCAAAAAGCAGGAAATATAAACAAAAACGGTAGAAAGCCAACATCAGTAGACCTTTTGTTAATTCAAAGACATATACTAGGGCTACAAATAATAAATCAGAAAGATTAGAGGACAGGGATTAGGGGGACGGTCCTAAAAATCCCTAAAAGAAGGGATTTAGGGACGGACCTTGAAGTTTAAAATGGATAACAATAGTAGAAAAATGAAGTTAAAAAAGTGGCGTCCCTTTACTAACCAAAAATGGTCACTTCGAACCTGTCCCCAAACTGACCAAACCAAAATCACAAGAAAGGAACAGAACATGAAGAAGGTAATTAGTATTATTTTAATATTTATAATAGTAATCTCATTAAGCATATCAATAAGCAATATAAGTCTAGCAACAGAAAATTTAACAATAAAAACAGATAATCAAACAATACAAATAAACGAAAATTTTAAAATATATATAAATATAGGTAATATTAAAGTTGCATCATATACATTAAACATATATTTTGACAATGATAAACTAGAATATATAGCAGGACCGGAAAATACAAATGTAGTTAATAATAGAATAATTAATGTATGGTATGACCAAACAGGTGGAAAGAATACAAGACAGAATCAAGATATAGCCGTATTTGAATTTAAAGCAAAAGAAACAGGAGTTGTAAATTTTAATTTAACAGGAGAGTTTTATGATAGTAATGGTAGCAGAATAAATACAAATAATATAAATGAAAATCCAACAAATATTAGTAATTCAAGTTTACAAATAAATATCATAGAACAGCAAGAAAATAACATTGAACCAAACGCAATTACAGGAGAAGATAATAATTCATTATTAAAAATAATGAGATTAGATAAAGAAGGACTAATACCAGAATTTTCTCCAGATATAAAAGATTATTATTTTATTGCAGATTTAGATACAAATAATTTAGAAGTGACTGCAATCCCAGAAGCTACTAATGCAAATGTTCAAATAAGCGGAAATCAAGGTTTAAAAGAAGGATTAAATACTATCCTAATAGAAGTAACTTCAAGAGATAATTCTAGTAAATCAGTTTATACGATAAATATAACTAAAACAGGAAATAAAGAAGCGGCAAATAGCAATTTAGAAACTTTAGCAATAGAAAATGTCATGCTAGAGCCGATATTTGATGTAAGTATTTTAAATTATAAAGCAAGCGTTCCCAACAGTACTGAAAATTTAAATGTTTTTGCTGTACCTGAAAATATTAATGGAAAGGTTGAAATAACAGGAAAGGATAATTTGAAAGAAGGAGATAATTTGGTAAAAGTTAGAGTAACAGCTCCTAATGGATATAGTTTTAAAGATTATATTGTAAATGTCCATAGAAGGACACAAGAAGAAGATAAGATTTTTGAAGAAGAACAAATTGCAAATAGTGAAAAATTAAACAGTATAATTGATGAAAAAGGTTTGGGATTTTTAAGTAATGAACAAGAGGTAGAAAATGAAGAAGAAAACAAAAATAATCAAAAAAATAGTTATAAAGCAATTTTTATTGTGTTTGGATTAATTGTGGTTGTTGGGATTGGAATATTTGTGATAAAAAAGAAAAAATAAAAAAATTTAAGTAAAAAATAGTATAGGTAATTAATCTACCTATGCTATTTAAAATTGATAAAAACTTATAAGAATTTTGTCATAACTATATACTTCTTGGAAATTTATGGTATAATAAACATAGTAAAAATTTGCTAGAAGGTGCTATATGAAAAGATGTTCTTTATGTGGGAGAAAAATAAGTAATACTCGATATACTTTTGGTTTAGGTTGTCTAAAGAAAATGTGTAATTCTGTAAATATTGCCAATGTCAAAAATCTAAAAGGAGAAAATCTATTAGATAGAAAAATTCTCAAATTATGTGATAAGAGTAATTTACCTAAAACTCAAAGACAATTATTAACCGACAGATACCTAACTTTAAATTTATTAAATAAAGTTCCTCTTAATTGCTATGATAATTATAGAAAATTATTAAAAAATGACATTGATACCATAAATAGCACTACAACTATTATGAATCTACATAGTTGTGATGTCATTACATTAAAACAAGCATTTGAAATTAATAAAAAATACACTGAATACAAAAATATTTTTCAGGAAATTATAGATGGAAAATATGATACAATACAAAATATATCTTTTGATGCTGTCAGATTTGCATTTAGTAATTATTATAATGACAAACCATATTTATCAGATATGACTCAAATATTGCAATATTGTATATTGAAAACTGGAGTATTAGTATTAACTTTAATCGATTTTAGCTGTGCTGCCAAATGCTTAGATAATTCATTACATAAATACCCTGAAGATATGACAATTACTGACAAAAAAATCATAGAAAAAATACAAAAAGATAATAATTTTAAAGCATGCTTGAATAAAATTATTGAAAAATATGGAAATAAAAAAGAATTTGATACAGGAGAAAAGAATGAGTCTTTAGCTTTTGAAGATGGTGATTTATTTTTGGCAATGCATAATGCTTACATAAATGTTATTGGAAGTAAACAAAAAAATGATAAGTGGAATTTAGATATAACTTTATCTGATGAATATGACTTTACAGATTTTAAAGAAATGGGAGAATATATAAAGGATGATAATTTTTGGATGAATTTTGTTGGGTGCACTGCAAATAATCTTGCAATGATAGGAACAGCTTGCAATGTTGTCAATACATATAAAATTACAGTTAAATTAAAAATTGAAAATTGGGAGGAATAATTTTAATATGACCAAAACGGAGAAAAATAAAATAATAATTATTGTTTTATATTTTTTATCTTTCCTTATATTTGATTTAGTAAGTGTAGGCATTATGTTTGATGGAAATTTAAGTAAAATGATAGGAGGCAATTATAATTTTTTTGAGTTACTTGCCTCATTTGCTAATGCTGGAGTTTATCATTTCATATTTGTATCTTTTATAGCTATATGTACTAAATTTAATAAAAAAATAAATATTGAATATAAAAATATAATACGTTGGTTTCCATTATGTACTTTCATTTTTGCTTTACCAATGTGTATTCCTACAGCTTTTATAGTAAGAAGTTTTCTATATATTTTTGGATTATATAAGTAAAATAAAAATAGATATTGCAATAAATTTATATTTTTGATATTATTTAAATAATCAAAAAGAGATATAAGTGTATATTTATTGCGGAAAATAGCTTATGTGATAACATGAAAATAAAAAGTCCTCAAAGCAAAACTTTGAGAACTTTGGTGCACCAGGAGGGATTCGAACCCCCGACCTTCCGGTTCGTAGCCGAACACTCTATCCAACTAAGCTACTGGTGCATACATATGTATTATAAGGCAAAAACAAAAAAAAT
>CALXKC010000025.1 GCA_944388775.1 uncultured Clostridia bacterium
GATATAAAAAAATGTGTAGAAGTTTTTTTTGTCTCAAAAAGTAAGTAAAAAATTTAAAATTTTACATAATAATTGCATATTTGGTATGGACTTTTCCTATATTTTTCGATATAATATGAAAGATATAGGTTTTTTAAATTTAATAACAATAAATATGCTAATGTTTTTAATATAGGAAGGATTGAGAATAATGTATGAAAGAAGTGCAATAGTTCTAGAAAGATACATAGAAAAAATCTTTGGATTTGATAAAGCAAATAATTTAAGAGCTAATTATAAAAATTTTGGAGAATTATTAGAAGAAGTAAAACAATATAAAGAATTAACAGAAAAAGAAGGAAAAATCATTAAAGAATTTGATGATACGGTAAAAGAAATAGAAAGTATACAAGCAAAACAAGGTAAAATATGTGAGCAAAACCAGAAATTAGAACAAAACCGTAATCAGTTATTTATGGATTTAGGAGAAGACTCTAAAATTTTAGATAACAAATTTAAGAAAACAGAAAATGCAATAGAAGAAAATAATAAATATCTTAAAGAATTAAGAGAAGATTTCATAAATTATTTGAGTGATTTTTCTAATAGACAAAAGGAGAGAAATAAATGTGAAAAGGCAAGAAGAATAGGAGAATCAAATCATTTATCATATATTAAAAAAATGCAAGCCGAATTTCAAGGAATAAATTTTAAAGATGTTATTACTTTAAAAGATTTTATAAATTCAGATAAAACTTCTATAAAGCAAGAGTTAAATGAAGTAATGACGAGAAATGGTAAAAACGAAAAAATAGGTTTTAACCAAGATGTATTAAAAATGGCTATAAAAGCAAGAATTAGTATCGCTGAAAAAGAAGCAGAATGTTATGTATTAATATATGATAAAATGAAAAAAATATTAGCAGAACTTGAAAATGATAATCTTAAACTAAATAAATATGAAAAACACTTAAAAGATGTAAGTGTAAAATTAGCATTTTTAGAAGCAGAAAAGGAATATATATTTGGATTTTTAGATTATGAAAGAATGACTACAATTGCAGGCGTTAAAGCACATAAAAAGAAAATGGAAGAAGCATGTCAAAATTTTGAATTAGATATGATACAAATCCATAATCTATATGAATTAATCTTAAGAGAAATTTCAAATAAATCAACTAAAAAGGCATATAGAGAACTATATAATAAAACATACTTAAAAAGCATAGAAGACAAAGAAAAGAATTTTGAAGAAGAAGTAAATAATATAAAAATTAATATGGGTACAGTTATAAATTCAAACTATTGGAGAATAGAAGGAATAAAAAATGTATATAATGTTTTCCAAGAAGAAGTGACAGAAAAATTTGATAAGGACTTATCAGAATTTAAATTAGAAGAAAATGAAGCAGAGCCAAAAGAAAATTCAACAGTAATTGATGAAGACAATTATGATGAAGAAGATGACTATGAAGAAGAATATGATGACGAATATGAAGATGAAGATTATGAAGACGAATACGAAGATGAATATGAAGATGAAGACTATGAAGAAGAATACGATGACGAATATGAAGATGAAGATTATGAAGACGAATACGAAGACGTATATGAAGATGAAGATTATGAAGACGAATATGAAGACGAATATGAAGATGAAGACTATGAAGAAGATGATGATGAATATTATGATGACTATTATGAAGATGAAGAAGACGAACCAGAAGATGAAGATGAGGAAGACTATGTAAAAAATGAAAAAGAGAATAAAAAAGCAAACAAGAAGACAACAAACAAAAGAAATAGCAAGAAAAAACAAAATATGAAAGACGAAGCAAAAGAAATAGATGATGATGCTTGGGAAAAAGAAATAATACAACAATTAAATAAGAAAAGAACAGCCAAAAACACATCAAAGAAACAAAATACAAATCTATTTGGAAAATTATTTAAAGATAAAAAAGAAAATAATAAAAGAAAAAAATAAGGAGGCATTAACTTGAGCATAAAAGTATTGACAATTATAAACCCTACATCTGGCAAAGGAAATATAGCAAATTATGCAAATGAAATAAAGCATAATCTTGAAAAGCAAAATATGGAAGTTAATATGCAGTTAACTAAAAAAGGATACAATGCCAAAAAAATAATATTAGATAATATAGAAGGACAAGACTTAATATTAATATGTGGTGGAGATGGAACATTTAATGAAGCAGTTTCATCAATAATGGAAACAGGAGTACAAATTAGTATAGCATATATTCCATTAGGAACAACAAATGATTTAGCAAGAAGTCTGAATATGCCAATAAAAGACATATCTATAACGAAAAAATTATTAGAGTCAAAAGCAAAAGTATTAGATATAGGAAAATTTAATGAAGATAGATATTTTACATATATAGCAGCATTTGGAGTTATGACAGATGTGTCATATAAAACATCTCAAAAAGCAAAAAATAAATATGGAAAAATAGCATATTATTTGAAAGCCATAAAAGAACTAATAAAAATACCAACATATAAAGTAAAAATAAAATTTGATGAAGAAGAACTTGAAGGAGAATTCATATATGGTGGCATAAGTAATTCAATGTCAATAGCTGGATTCAAATGGTTTAATGAAGAAGATGTTGATTTATCAGATGGAAAATTTGAAGCAATTTTCATTAGAAAGCCAAAAAAATTATCAGGATATTTTAGATTAATAAATGATTTTAGACATAAAGATTATATGGTAAATAGAGATTTTGTATATTTTAAAGCAAGTAATATTCAAATACAAACAGACCAAAATGTTGCTTGGACAATTGATGGTGAATATGCAGGAGATATGAATTTTGTAGAAATAGAAAATATAAATAAGGCAATTGAATTAGCTATTTGCGAGTCAGCAGAGAAATAATTACAAGATAGAAGAAAGGAATGATACAAAAAATGAACAAGTATTATTTTACATCAGAAAGTGTAACAGAAGGACATCCAGACAAACTATGTGACACAATATCAGACATGATTTTAGATGAGTGTATAAAAAGGGATAAAAACGCAAGAGTAGCAATAGAAACATTTGCATCAGGAAATACAATTACAATAGCAGGACAAATAACATTAAAAGACAGATTACCTATAAGAAGCCTAGTAAGAGAAAAAATAAAAGAAGTAGGCTTTGATGATGAAAACATAGACATGAACTATAAAAACTGTAAAATATACACAAATATAACAAAACAAAGTCCAGATATTGCAATGGGAGTTGACGTTGGAGGAGCTGGAGACCAAGGAATAATGTTTGGGTATGCATCAGACGAAACAGAAAACTACATGCCATATGCAATAGACATGGCACATAAGTTAGCTAGAAAATTAACAGAAGTAAGAAAAGAAAAAATAATACCATATCTAAGACCAGACGGAAAAACACAAGTAACAGTAGAATATGAAGACGAAAAGCCAAAAAGAATAGAAACAATATTAATATCAACACAACATAAAGCAGATGTAAGACAAGAAGATTTAAAACAAGACATAATAGAAAAAGTCATAAAAACAACTGTACCAGAAAATATGATAGATGAAAACACAAAAATATATGTAAATCCAACAGGAAGATTCGTTATAGGTGGACCTTTAGGAGATACAGGATTAACAGGAAGAAAAATAATAGTAGATACATATGGTGGATATGCACGTCATGGTGGAGGAGCATTTTCAGGAAAAGACCCAAGCAAAGTAGATAGGTCAGCAGCATATATGATGAGACATATTGCTAAAAACATAGTTGCAAATGGATATGCAAAAAAATGTGAAATACAAGTATCATATGCAATAGGAATGAAAGAACCACTTTCAATATGCGTAAACACATTTGGTACAAGCACAAAATCAGAAGCGGAACTAGTAAATTTAATAAAAGAAAAATTTGATTTAACACCAGATGGAATTATAAAATATTTAGATTTAAAAAGACCAATATATTCTAAAACAACAAACTATGGGCATTTCGGAAAAAAAGATTTACCATGGGAAAAAATAATAAAAATTTAATGTCGCGTTGGGGACGTTTCTCCTGCGACATTTTTTAATGGAAAAAATTTAAAATAAAAATTTTGTCGAATATTAAATAAAAATATAAAAAACGGTAAAAATAAAATTGAATAAGGAGGTGTAAAAATGAAAAATACAAAAAAATTAATAGTATTTTTAATTGCAATTTTTGCATTAATGTTGATAAGTCCAAACTTAAGTCAAGCTGCAACACCAATTACTGATGAAAGTTCTCTACTTAGTGCTATATCAAGTGCAGATTCAGGAGCAACAATCACATTACAAAACAACATAACAGTAACAGCACCTATAGTAATCCAAAAAGAATTAACAATCAATGGTAATGGATATACAGTTACAGGTTCAAGTGATTGGACATCAACATCAGGAAACCAAACAATGTTTACAGCACAATTTGCTGAAGGAAAACTTACATTAAAAAATATCAATTTACAAAATGGACCAAAATATGGTGTACAATCATATGATGGAGCAACTGTAATATTAGACAATGTTTCAATTACAGGATTTAGATACGGAGGAGTACTAGCTAATGGTGGTAAAATCGAAGTAAGAGATTTACATTTAGGATATAATGGAACAGGTGCAAATAATGGTATAGAAATAGACAAAGGAGCATCTGCAACAAATAATCCAACTTTAGTAATGAATGGAGTATTAAAATCTGATACAAATGAAAACGTAGTCAGAGTTGCAGAAAATGGTAGTCTTACAGAATTCACTATAACTAATACAGCTAACACAACAAATAAAGTTGTATTAACAGAAGACTCTGTAGTATTAACAGATGCAAATGACAATGTAATTTCAGAAACATCAATACCAGATAAAGTAACTGTTAATGCAGACAGTCAAAAAGTTATAGTAACTATATTTGCAAATAATGACGTAAATAGAATAACAGTAGATAAAGGAGAAACTATTACAGCAGATTTATTAAAATCTCATATTACAATAGCACAAGGATATGAAATAGATGGTTTCTATACAGATGCTCAGTATACAACTGAATTTGATTTTAGTAAAACAATAGACACAGACACAAGTATTTATGCAAAAATTTCTAAAGTTGAAAATACTCAAAACACACCACAAAAAGACGAAACTCCAAAAACAGGTGTAGAAAACTATTTAGGCATTGCATTATGTACAATATTATTCTCGTTAGCGGTTATTTTATTCATGAAAAAGAAGGATATAAGAGAATAGGCTAAATGTCTATTCTTTTATTATATTGGTGAAAATAATGAAAAAGATTTCTAAAACCAAAAGAAGAATTATATATTATTCAATATACACTATATTAGCTTTATTAATTATTTTATCAATTATATACATTGCAAATAATTTATTATCAAAAAAACAAGCCATACAAGAAAGTCAATTATTAGACAAAATAGAAATAGATGAAAATCAAGTAAAAGAAGCAAACGAAACAACAGAAGAAGCGAATATAACTACACAAGAAAATATAGAAGAAACAATCAATCAACAAACTGAACGAATACTAAAAGTACAAAAACTTCAAGAAGAAAATTCTGATATTGTTGGATGGCTTGAAATAGAAGGAACAAGCATAAATTATCCAGTATTACAGGGAACAGATAATGAATATTACATGACTCATAACTATAAAAAACAAAAATCTAAAAATGGTTCTATATTTTTAACAAAAGATTATGACTGGTCAATACCAAGTAGTAATCTCCTAATATATGGACATAATTTAAATAATGGAACAATGTTTCAAGAATTGTTAA
Source organism: uncultured Clostridia bacterium (assembly GCA_944388775.1). Classification (GTDB taxonomy): domain Bacteria; phylum Bacillota; class Clostridia; order TANB77; family CAG-508; genus CAG-269. The sequence continues at coordinate 5,811 of CALXKC010000025.1, forward strand.
AGTATGCAAAAGAAGAGTTTTATAAAGAACATCCAATTATTCGTTTTACAACAAATAAAGAAGATGCAGAATATGAAATTATTTCAGTTTTTAAATCAAGAGTTTATTATAAAACAGAGAAAAATGTTTTTAGATATTATTTTTTTGTAAATGCAAATTCAGAAGCGGAATACGATGAATTTATAAAAAATGCAAAAAAAGCATCATTATATGATATTGATAAAACAGCGAAATTTGGTGACCAACTAATTACATTATCTACATGTTCTTATCATGTAGAAGATGGAAGGTTTGCAGTGGTGGGAAGAAAAACTAGAGGGTAGCATATATACTATCCTCTAGTTTTTGATATCTTACAAAAATGTAATACAAATGTAAGATTAAAAAATAGCAAAGACTTAGAAGATGATTTATAATATAGATAAAACATAGGAAAGGAGAAATTATAATGAGCAATGTATTAGAGGTGAAAAACATTGAAAAATACTATGGAAACAAATCAAATCTAACAAAAGCAATTGATGGAATTAGTTTCAATATAGAAGAAGGAGAATTTGTTGGAATAATGGGTGCATCAGGTTCTGGAAAAACAACATTATTAAACTGTATTTCAACAATAGATAGAGTAACAGCAGGAAAAATCATCATAAACAATCAAGACATAACAAAGCTAAAAGGAAACAAATTAAACAAATTTAGAAGAGAAGAATTAGGATTTATATTCCAAGATTTCAACTTACTTGACACTTTAACTGCTTATGAAAATATTGCTTTAGCATTAACAATTCAAAAAGTAAATCCACATGAAATAGATAAAAGAGTAAAAGAAGTAGCAGAAAAATTAGATATCACTGGAATATTAAACAAATATCCATATCAAATATCTGGTGGACAAAAGCAAAGAGTAGCATCAAGCAGAGCTATAATAACTAACCCTAAAATAATACTTGCAGATGAGCCAACAGGAGCATTAGACTCAAAATCTGCAAGACAACTTCTAGAAAGTTTTGACAACTTGAATAGAAATTTAGGTGCAACAATATTAATGGTTACACATGATGCCTTTACTGCAAGTTATGCAGATAGAATAATATTTATCAAAGATGGAAAGTTATTCAATGAACTCATAAAAGGTGAAGATACAAGAAAACAATTCTTTGAAAAAATAATCGAGGTGCAAACACTTCTTGGAGGTGATTTGAACGATGTTATTTAAGCTATCTATAAGAAATATGAAAAAGAGTTTTAAAGATTATGCTATATACTTTTTAACATTAGTATTAGGTGTAGCAATATTCTATATGTTTAACTCTTTAGACAGCCAACAAGCAATGCTTGAAGTATCTGAGTCAACAAGGTCAATGATACAATTAATGGTACAACTGATTGGAATGATTTCTGTATTTATTGCGATTGTACTTGGATTTTTAATTGTATATGCAAACAACTTCTTAATAAATAGAAGGAAAAGAGAATTTGGTATATATATGACATTGGGAATGGGAAGAAGGCAAATATCAACTATCATATTATTAGAAACAATATTAGTAGGAATCTTATCATTGATTGTAGGTATTTTTATAGGTGTATTTGCATCACAGTTTATGTCTATATTAGTAGCAAAACTATTTGAAGCAGATATGACTGAATTTACTTTTGTATTTTCAAAAGACGCCTGTATAAAAACTTGCATATATTTTGCAGTAATGTATATAGCTGTTATTATATTTAACACATTAACGATTTCAAGATACAAATTAATTAATTTATTAACAGCTGTAAGAAAAAATGAAAAAATAAAAATGAAAAATCCTATCATATCAATACTTGTATTTATAGCATCAAGCATATTATTAGGATATGCTTATTACTTAGTAACAGGTGGAGTGCATGAGCTACAAACAGGTGAAGAACTATTAAAACCAATTTTAATGGGGATAGTAGGAACAGTAGGAATATTCTGGTCTTTATCAGGATTTATATTAAGAATTATTCAATCAAGTAAAAAGATTTATTTAAAAGGAACAAATATGTTTGTATTAAGGCAACTTAATAACAAAATTAATACAAATATAGCTAGTATGAGTATAATTTGCTTAATGTTATTTATGACGATTAGTGCGTTGTCTAGTAGCTTATCAATACAGTCAGCACTAGACTCTCAATTAGAAGAATTTACACCAGTAGATGTAAACTTATATAAACCAGCATATTTACCAGAAAGCTATGTGAACTCATATACAGAGCAAACTGTATATTATACAGAAGAACAAAGAGAAGATTCAAGAAAGCCAGTAAGTTATACACTTGAAACCAATGGATATGATATGAATAATTTGAAAGATATTATAGAAATCCATATCTATGCAATACCAGAATGGACTTTGGCATATAGTTTAGGAGATTATTATGAAACTACAAAAAGTCAATATCCAATGCTTTCTTATGAAACATCAGAATCTATAATTAAAATATCAGACTATAACAAAATTGCAGAACTTTATGGAGAAGAACAATACACATTAAATGATGATGAATATATTGTACTTTGCAATTATGATCAAATGACAGACATAAGAAATCAAACACTAAGAGCAAATTCGAATATAGAGATAAATGGAAAAACATATCATTCAAAATACAATGAGTGTAAAGATGGTTTTGTATTTATGGCAACAACTGAAATAAATGCAGGAATTATATTAGTACCAGATAATTTTGAGTTTAAAGATGAATGGACAGAACAATACCTTTTAGTAGCAAATTATAATGCAGAAACAGAAGAAGGTAAACAAGAAATAGAAAATACATTAATAGGAAGTGGAGATACAGAATTTTTTGAAAATATCCAAGAAAAAGGAATAAACCTTGATGGATCTTCTAAAATCAGCATAACAGAATCTAGTAAAGGATTATCAACAATTATCATATTTATTGCAATTTATTTAGGAATTGTATTCTTAATTGCAAGTGCAGCCATTTTAGCATTAAAACAACTTACAGAAAGCTCTGATAACAAACAAAGATATACAATTTTAAGAAAAATTGGTTGTGATGAAAAGATGATAAATCAAGCACTATTTAGACAGATATTTATTTTCTTTATGATGCCTTTAATACTTGCAATGATACACTCAATATTTGGAATTAAATTTATATTATCAATGTTAGAAGTATTAGCATCACCAGATGAACTACTACCTTCAATCGTTGTTACAGCAGTAATTATTGGCGTAATTTATGGAGTATATTTCTTAGCAACATATTTTGGAAGCAAGAACATAATTAAAGAGGAGGAATAAAAATGGAAGATTTTAAAGAAAAAATACCAATGATTATTGCAGTAATCATTGTGATAACTTTAGCAGTTGGAGCATATTACTATTCATAGGTAATGGATATAATATGTATAAAGAAGCAATAGAAGATACACCTCTTAAAGAAAAAGTTGCAGAAATAAGAGCAAAAGAAAATTATGCAGAATTTTCAGAATTACCACAAATGTATGTAAATGCAGTAATAAGCGTAGAAGATAAAAGATTTTACAAACATAATGGAATAGATATACTTGCAATAGGTAGAGCAGCCATAAATGATATAAAAGCAATGTCTTATGTAGAAGGTGGAAGTACTATAACGCAACAATTAGCAAAAAATATGTACTTTATACAAGAAAAGAAAATGGAAAGAAAGATTGCAGAAGTATTTATGGCTTGGGAAATAGAAGATAATTATTCTAAAGAAGATATATTTGAATTATATGTAAATAATATTTTCTTTGGAGATGGTTATTATACAGTAAAAGAAGCTGCTAGACGGATATTTCAATAAAGAACTAAATGAGATGACAGACTATGAATGTATATTACTTGCTGGAATTCCAAACGCTCCATCTGTATATGCACCAACTGAGAATCCAGATTTAGCAAAACAAAGGCAAAGACAAGTAATGGAGAAGATGATTGAAAACAAATATTTAACAGAAGATAAAGCAAATGAAATATTAAAACAAGCAAAATAATATTAAAGTTGTAGAATAATTTTCTTATTTATGATATTATTTATTAAAATATTTTTAACTTGGAGGAAACAGAATGAATATTGATGTAAAACAACATATAGAATCTTTTCAACATATAAAAATAAATCAAATATCTGCAAATTTAGATGAGGGAGAACATAATCGGAGAATATTGTTTTGAAATAAAAAAGTATCCATTGATAAAATTTAAAGCGATAAAACATTTTGGACAAGAAAAAAATGATTTAATAGATCAATTAAATAAATATTTATTTGATAATTGGAATAGTTATAAAAAAGATAAATTTGAAATAATTGAAAATAAAAATGAAGAAGGTTTATTAGAATTTAAGGCATATCTTACAATTAATACTTATGAAGAATTAATAGAAGGAACACAAATTATAATAGAATTTTTAAAATATACAGAAGAATGGAATGAACAAAATGATAGAGTTGTAGATTTATGGCAACAAAAGGAAGGTCAATTTGTTATGCCGATGTATAATATTTATTTAATGAAAGATAATAAACCAATTGTACCACATAGTGCATTATTTCAAACTGCAGATGAAATAATGGAAAATGCAAAGAAAATATATAATAATTTAATATCTGAATAAAATAATGACAAAGAAAGATATAAAGTAACAATTACAATTTAGCGAATTACTAGAGTAGCAGTAGTTTGGTAAAATGTTAAAATACATTGCTTGTAGCAACGAAACTTTTATAATAAAATTTACTTAAAGAAAGGAGTGAATTTTATATGTTAAAAGATAATTTAAAAACTTTAAGAAAGAATAAAGGACTTTCACAAGAAGAATTAAGTATTAAATTAAATGTTGTAAGACAAACTGTATCTAAATGGGAACAAGGATTATCTGTTCCAGACGCTGAAATGTTAATATCTATATCGAAGGTATTTGATACTCCTGTTAGTACAATTTTGGGAGAAAATATTGATGACAAGGAAAAGAATGATTTAAAAGTAATATCAGAAAAATTAGAAGTTATAAATGAACAACTATCTATGCAACAAAAACAAAAAAGAAAAAGAACGATAAACTTCTTAATAATTATGGATGTGTGCATCATATTACTTTTTATATTATTAGCAGCATTAGGTAGTCCGTATCAAAATTGGGATTATAATCATCCTGAGTGGGCTGTTATAGGAACTATATGGCAGGCTTTTGAATGGGTATTTTTTAAAATTGCACCAATTATGGTTATACTAATTACTTCAATATTAGGGATTGTATTTATAAAAAGAAATAAATGTGAAATATGAAGCTCTACTAATCGTTGTTTTTCTCACTCAACGATTAGTATGTTTACTTTTTAGAACAAGGAATTTACAATAGTATTAAAAAAGGAGGTAAGAAAAAATGAATCAAGTAAAAATTGGAAAATTCATTGCTCAATGTAGAAAAGAAAAAAATATGACACAAGCAGAACTTGCAGAAAAATTAAATATAACTGATAGAGCAATATCAAAGTGGGAAACTGGTAAAGGTATGCCTGATTCATCTATAATGCTTGACTTATGTAATGAACTTAATATTAGTGTAAATGAATTGTTAAGTGGGGAAGTGATAAAAATGGAAAATTATGATAGAAAAGTAGAGGAAAATTTTATTAAATTACAAAAAGAGAAAGAAGATAGTGATAAAAGATTATTGTTTACTGAAACAGTAATTGGTAGTATTATTACTATATCATTTTTACTAATGATATTTTTATCCATTTTTGCTATTGAAAATATTATATGGAAAGTAGTTACAATAACTATTGGTATTATTATTTTTATAATAGGAATAGGAAGCTGTCTTTTAATTGAACAAAAAGCAGGATATTATCAATGTGATAATTGCAAATATAAATATATTCCAAGTTATAAACAAGTCTTATTTGCAATGCACTCTGGTAGAACGAGATATATGAAATGTCCTAAATGTCATAAAAGAACTTGGAATAAAAAAGTAATTGATTAGAATATTGAAGGTATTAAGAACTACTTAAAATTGAAAGTGGTTCTTTTCTTAATGTCAAAATTTTCATAAAAAATATTGACATATAATTATAAAATGTTATAATTGAAATATAACAGACATAACATATATAACAGTAAGGAGGGAAAATATGAATATAATATTAAGTAATAATAGTAATGTACCAATTTATGAACAAATAGAGAATGCCATAAAAGAAGCTATATTTTCCAATGAATTAAAAGAAGAAGACATGTTGCCATCTGTAAGAAATTTAGCAAATGATTTAAAAATTAGCTTTTTAACTGTAAAAAGAGCTTATGATGAATTAGAAAAAGCAGGATTTATAAAAACAGTTCAAGGAAAAGGAAGTTATGTAGCTCCTAAAAACATAGAACTAATTAAAGAAGAAAAGCTAAAGGAAATACAAGACTATATTGAGAAAATATATAGTATTTCAAAAATGGCAAATATTCCAGAAGAAGAAGTAAAAGAATTATTTAGAATTATATTTGAGGGGGATTTATAGTATGGAAAATAGTATTGAATTACAAAATGTTTCAAAAAAGTATAAAGATTTTGAACTTAAAAATATTAGCTTTAATGTACCACAAGGTTGTATAGTAGGACTAATAGGAGAAAATGGAGCAGGTAAGACTACTACAATTAAATCTATATTGAATATTACTAAATCAGAAGGAACTATAAAAATATTTGGAAAAGATAGTGTAAAAAATGAAAAAGAAATAAAAGAAGAAACAGGAGTAGTGTTAGATGATAGTTTTTTATCAGAGTATTTAACTGCAAAACAAGTTAATTCCATCATGAAAGAATTTTATAAAACCTGGAATGAAGAAAAGTATTTAAGTTTATTGAAACAATTTAATTTACCAACAGACAAATTAATAAAAGACTTTTCAAGTGGTATGAAAATGAAGTTAAAAATTGCAACAGCAATATCACATAATCCAAAACTCTTAATATTAGACGAACCAACAAGCGGACTTGACCCAGTTGTAAGAAACGAAATTTTAGACATATTTAGAAAATATATAGAAGAAGATGAAACTAGGTCTATATTGTTATCAACTCATATAACAACAGATTTAGAACATATATCAGATTATATTGTATTTATTGAAAAGGGAAAAATGATATTTAATTTACCAACAGATGAACTACTAGAAAACTATGGAATAATTAAATGTAGCAAAGAAGATTTTACAAGATTGAATAAAAAAGATTATATCACTTACAAAAAAGGAAAATATCAATATGAAGTATTAACAAGTAACAAAAACAATATTAGAAATAAATACAATATTACAACAATTGATAAACCATCTATTGAAGATATAATGTTACTTTATATTAAGGGGGAAAAATAAGTATGATAAAGGGATTATTGAAAAAAGATTTATTTAATTTAGCAAGTTATAAAACGTCATTAATTATAATCATTGTTTTTTGTGGAATTGCAATAATAGGAACAGATGCAATTAATCTTGCACCAACCATGATTTGTGCAATAGTTGGGATGATTTCTCTTTCTACATTTAGTTATGATGAAATATCAAAATCTAATAAATATATTTTAACACTACCTACAAATAGAAAAGAAATAGTAAAAGAAAAATATATCTTAGCAATAGGAGCAACAATATTTGGTGGTTTATTAGGAATACTACTAACCATACTTGTTGTAAATGTAATGAATTATATAAGACCAGAAAACATGATAAATCTTGACTATAAAATTTTAATCACAACTGCATTAGGAGGAATATTTTGTATTTCATTATTACAAGCTATACAAATTCCTAGTGTATTTAAATGGGGTGCTGAAAAGGGAAGAATCCAAATGTTTATTTCTCTATTCGTAATAATTGCAGTAATTGGTGGTATATACTTTTTGATAACAAAGTTTAATATTAATATAAATATAGAAATGTTAAGTGATTTTATTAATAAATTTGGATTAATTATTTTAATAGCACTTATGATTATTATGTATTTTGTATCTTATAAAATAGCATATAAAATATATAGAAATAAAGAAGAATAAGCTATATATAATCTTCAATATATATAGCTTTAGCAAGATAAGGAGTAATCTCATCAATATCATACCATCCAGAACTCTTACTATCATTCTCTAGACCATTTGGATTAGAAACATAAACCATATTACTATCTGCAGCAAGAAGAACCATATAATGAGAAGCGGTAGTCCAACGATTATCAGTTGGACTATTCCAAACACAAACAACAATAGGCCTATTTGATTGTAAATGCTCTATAATAGACTCATCTGATAAATGAACAGAGTCATAATAAAAATCAGAATTTTTTATATCAAAAGTCGAAGACAATTCATGAGAAAATTTATCATAATCCATTACAGGATAATACATCTCTCTTAAATCTTCTGGGGTATAATCTTTTCCGTAACCACTTAATATAATAGACATCACAGTTATACCACAACCATTTTCAGCCATAGTACCACCCCAATATTCCTTATCACTCCAAGAAGAATTACCATTTTGTTTATATTCAATATATGTCTTTTTATAATTATCTTCAGTAGTAAAAGTAGTAAAATAACCATCTTTATTTTTAACTTTTTCTTGACCTATTCCAGAATAATTCTTATTTGTATCTTGTTTTATTACTTTATAGCCACCAGAAAAATTAAAAATATCTAGATTTTGACCAATGCCAGAAAATATATAATTATAATATAAATAAACTAGTAGAAAGATAAATAATATCAAAACAATAAATTTCTTTTTATTCAATTTTCTTCTATTATTTCTTCTCAATTCAATTCCCCCTTAACCTGAAACAATTATAGCCAAAAGAAATAAAGATAGCTTTAATAAACTATTAACAATTTCTTAAATTTTTCTTACAATCAACGAATTAAGCACAAAAACTAGATAATTATGTTATAATCAAAGGGTAGTGTAAATTAATTTATGAAAAAATGGTAAACATAAGCTAATTAAGACTTATCCTCTAACTCGATTATAATATGCTTTATAAAATTTTATAAAGGCTGAAATGAATAGGCTTCGCCTAGCCTTTACAAAATTTTAAAAGCACATAGATTTTAGTTAAGAGGATACATAATTAATTTAGTCTAAGGGGGTAGAACATATTTTAGCAGAAATGCTTTAATATCAATGCTTTAAGCCATTTTTTATATATAAACTTTACACAACCAATCAAAGACAGGGGGAAGATTAAATGAATGTTTTAATATTAGATGATTAAAAAGAAATCGCAGATTTAGTAGAAGTATATTTACAAAACGAAAACTACAATGTTTATAAATTTTACACATCAGAAGAAGCGATAAAATGTATAGATACAGTACCTTTAGATATTGCAATATTAGATGTTATGATACAAGGCAAAAATGGATTTGAAATATGTAGATACATAAGAGAAAAGAAATTAAAATTTCCTGTTATAATGCTAACTGCAAAAATAGAAGATAATGATAAAATAAAAGGATTAACTATCCGGAGCAGATGATTATATAACAAAACCATTTAATCCATTAGAATTAGTAGCAAGAGTAAAATCTGCATTAAGAAGATACACTTTATACAATACTGAAGAGAAATCAAAAAATATTATTGAAATAAATGGATTAGTTATAGACAAAGACCAACATAAATGTCTATTATACGAAAAAGAAATAGACTTAACTCCAATAGAATTTGACATATTGCTATATCTAGCAAGTAATAGAGGAAAAGTAATAAGTTCAGAAGAATTATTTGAAAAAGTTTGGAAAGAAAAATACTTTGATAGTAATAATACCGTAATGGTACATATAAGAAGAATAAGAGAAAAACTAAACGAAGATTCAAAAAATCCAAAATTCATAAAAACAGTGTGGGGAGTGGGATATAAAATTGAAAATTAGTAATTTAACTAGAACAAAGATAAAATTATTCATGTCATTATTAAGCAATATAATAGTTGCAGTTATAGCTTCAATAATAATATATTTTATACTAGCATTATTTTTTGAAAATACTTTATCTGAATTAGTAGCTAGATTAAACTATGATTTATACAGCTGGATAGTTTATAACAGAGACATTGTAGTATATATCTATATAATAATAGTTTTATCAGTTGTTATATTTAGATTCATTTCAAAATATATAGATGATATAAATCAAGTATACAATTCATTAGATTTAATATTAAAAGAAGACAATGAAACTATTAAATTACCTAATGAAGTCAGTGAGTTTGCTGAAAAGTTAAATGATATAAAATACAACTATATTGCTAGTAAAAATAGTGAAAGAGACGCACAACAAAAAAAGAATGATTTAATAATGTATATGGCACATGACTTAAAAACTCCACTTACTTCAATCATTGGATATCTAACATTGCTTTCAGAAGAAAAAGATATATCAAAAGAATCACAGGAGAAATATATAAAAATTGCTTTAGATAAATCTTTGAGAGTAGAAGAATTAACAAATCAATTTTTCGATATAACAAGATATGACTTACATTCTATGCCAATTAACAAAAAAGAAATAAATTTATCTTATTTATTAGAACAACTAGTTGATGAATGTTATCCAATGTTAGAAAAGAACGATTTAAAATGCAACCTAGATATACCAGATAAGGTCATGTATTTAGGAGATGGTGATAAATTAGCAAGAGCTTTTGATAATCTATTAAAAAATGCTATAAATTATAGTTATAAAGGAACTACAATTGAAATAAAACTTGAACAAATAGAAGATAAAATAAAAATAACATTCAAAAATAAAGGAGATAAAATTCCTGAATATAAACTTAATAAAATATTTGAAAAATTTTATAGGGGTGATGATTCAAGAACAAGTTCTACTGGTGGAGCAGGACTTGGGCTTGCTATAACAAAAGAGATAATAGAATTACATGGTGGTACTATAAGTGTGAAAAATGATGATGAATATATAGAGTTTGACATCGAACTTAATACCAAAATATAGCAAATAAGTAAAATATTTCCTTCACATTTTACACAAACAAATGTTTACAATAAGCGAAGATGATGATATAATTAAGTTACAAATAACTTAGGAGTGAAGGAAATGCAAAAAACTTATTTATGTATAGATTTAAAAACTTTCTATGCATCTGTTGAATGTGTAGAAAGAGGTTTAGACCCATTTAATACAAATCTAGTAGTAGCAGACAAAACAAGAGGAAAAGGAACAATTTGTTTAGCGGTATCTCCTAAAATGAAAATGTTGGGAGTAAAAAACAGATGCAGAATTTTTGAAATTCCTCCAACAATAAAATACATTGTTGCAATGCCTAGAATGAAGAAATACATATAATATTCAGCCAATATATATTCCATTTACTTAAAATATTTTGCAAAAGAAGATATACATGTTTATTCAATTGATGAAGCCTTTATGGATGCAACAAAATATCTAAAACTATACAAAACAAATCCGATAGAACTTGCTAAAACAATTATAAAAGATGTATTTAAAACATATGGAATAACAGCAACAGCAGGTGTTGGAACAAATATGTATTTAGCAAAAATAGCATTAGACATAACAGCCAAACACAATCCAAACAACATAGGATATTTAGATGAAGAAAAATATAAAAAAGAACTATGGCAGCATAAGCCACTTTCAGACTTTTGGCAAATTGAAAAAGGAATAGAAAGAAGATTAAACAAAATGCGAATTTTTACCATGTATGATGTTGCACATGCTGAACCAAAAAAGTTATACAAAGAATTTGGAGTAAATGCAGAATACTTAATAGACCACTCTTGGGGAAAAGAAAGTTGTACTATTGCAGATATAAAGAAATATAAACCTAAAACAAATTCAATTTCAAATAGTCAAGTACTATTTGAAGATTATTCTTTTATAAAAGCAAGATTAGTATTAAAAGAGATGGTAGAGTTAGGGAGTTTAAGGCTTATAGAAAATAATTTAGTAACAGACACAGTTGGATTATATATTGGATATTCAAAAGATGCTATAAAATCAACAGGAGGAACGAAAAAAATAATAAATTATACAAATGTATATTCAGAACTTCTAAAGGCATTTTTAGAAATATATGATAAAACTACTAATAGAAATGTTGCGATAAGAAGAATAGGTATAAATTTTGCTAATGTAATTGAAACTGAAAATGTACAATTAAGTTTATTTACAGACCAAGAAAAAATAGATAAAGAACGAAAACTAGAACTTGCAATGTGCAGTATAAAAAACAAAATGGGAAAGAATACAATTATTAGAGGAATGAACTTAGAAGAAGGTGCAACAACAATGGTCAGAAATAAACTAATAGGAGGTCATAATGGTGGGGAATAGAATAGCAAGGGCAAAACAATTTCTTCCATTTGATGCACTAAAAGGGCTACAAGAGGCTCTAAAAGAAAAAGAGATAGAGTATGAGGAAAAGAAAGAATTATCTGAAGACACCTTAGCAGAACTAAATAATAAATTTAATCAAATTGAAAAAGGAAGTTTTGTAAAAATTAGATATTATAGGAATGGAAGATATAGCGAGATTAAGGGAATAGTAACATATATTGATTATATAAAAAAGAGAATTCAAGTTGATAAAATAGAAAATATTAATATTTGTGATATTATAGATATTTTAATATAAATTACTAATAAAAATAGCGAGAAAAACAACGTTGAAAATTTTTTACTACATATAACAAGTCTTTATTTTTCAAAATAATTATGATATTATGTTGAAAAAACAAAAAATGGAGGAAGAATATGAATATAGGAATAGATATAGATGGAGTCTTAACAAATGATGATGATTACTTAATTGATACAATAACAAAATATGTATATGAAAACAATTTAGAAGGACTAAAAAGACCTTATGAATATGAATATAGAAAAGCAAATTGGAATCGAAGTATATTAGATGATTACAGAGAAAAATATTTTTGGGATTATTGTCAAAAAGAACCTGCTAGAAAATATGCAAGTGAAGTAATAAAAAAACTAAAAGATGAAGGAAACAACATATATATTATAACTTCTAGACATTTTACAACAGAAAATACTAAAGAAGGAGAAAAAATAAGAAAAATTGTAAAGGACTGGCTAAAGAAAAATGAAATAATATATGATGGACTATATTTTTCACCAGATAAAACAAAGGAAATAGATAAATTAAAAATAGATATAATGATAGAGGACAGTCCAGAAACTATACCAACATTTGTAAAACATACACATATTTTTTGTTATGATTGTAGATATAACCGAAATTTAGAGTTAGAAAATATGACAAGAGTTTTTAGTTGGTATGATATATATTCTAAAATTAAAGAAGAAGAGTTTAAAAAATCTAATCATGAAAGAAGATGAGGTAGAAATAATAATATAAGTTTTGTGATTTCTGATGATATAGAATTAAAAAAACAGATACAAGAACAAATATCTTCATATGAATGCCTTTAATATGCCTAGAGACAGTTTTTATTTACAAAACGATGTTAGAATTATTTTATTACTAAATCAACAAGAATATGACATGTTTTTAAATGAATATGGTGATGATTTTCTTTCTTATGCACATATTAGAGAAGATATAGACAGTATAATAGAGAAAGGTAGAAACTCACAAAATGTACAAGAAAATGAAGACAGTGAAAGATAAAACAAATATTAATTACAAAAAGAAGCAATGAAACAAGTAGTAGAAATATTTTGTGGATATGCTAAGTGGCAAGTACTGCTATCAGAATATAAAAGTTAAAATAAGTATGTTTTTTAATTTATTATAAAAAAATAAACACGAACAAGAGATTAAAATATAAAATTTGAAAATTATGTCAATGTATTGTATAATATAATTATGTACCTATTATATTTTATTTTTTCAGGCAATGCCTAGAAGGAGGATTTTATGAAATTTGAAACAAAAAGTATAGTAAGTCGGGTTGTAGCAGGGATTATAACAATTCTTTTTGCAGTTTTTTTAAACTGGCTATGTTTACCTGCATGGAACATACGGTCAGGAGGTTTTTGGTGGTATTGGATAGCTGTTGGAGTTTTTGCACTAATTTCATTTGCTATTGCTGAATTTTATATAGCAGATGATGATTTCTTTATTCCCACAATAATAATAGTAATAATAGTAGCTGTTATAATTGTGGTTGGAACAATTGGAGCAATTGCTTCATCAAAGATGGTCAATGCAGTCAAATACTCTAATTTAATTGAAATTGAAGAAGGAAACTTTGAAGATGAAATTCAGAGTGTTTCGACTGTTGAAGAATCTAGAGAATTTCCACTATTAGATGTGGAAACGGCACAGAAACTTGGAAACAGGTCATTAAGTGAGATTGATAAAGTATCTCAATTTGAAGTAAATGGAGAATATAATCTTATAAGTTATGATGAAAAACAGTATAGATTATCTCCGTTGGAATACAATTCAATCTTCAAAGCTCTAAATAATGAGAGCATACCAGGTTATGTACTTGTTGATTCCGAATCACAAGAAAGTCATCTGGTTCAGTTGGATAACGAAATCAAATATGCACCTAGTGATATTTTCTCACAGGACTTAAAAAGGCTTTTAAGAGGTAAGTATCCTAGCTATATATTTGACAAATTCCAATTTGATATTGATGACAATGGTGAAGCATACTATATAGCACCAGTATTAAAACCCACGATTGGGTTCTTTGGAGGAAAAATAGTACAATCCTTCGTTATTGTTAATGCTAATACTGGAGAATGTGAGGAATATGCACCAGAAGATTTACCCGAGTGGGTAGACCATGCGTATTCTTTAGATTACTTAATGGGATTAGCAGAGGATTACTATAAGTATAAAGAAGGTTTTTGGAATACCAAATTTTCAAAAAACAATGTGAGAGAAATCTCATATACTTATAGAGGTGAAAATGTTAACGAAGATGATGACGAAGATGAGAATGAATTTGTAGGTTATAATTCAATTATGACCAAAGACGGAGTACAATTTTTTACCTGCGTCGTTTCAGTCAGCAATGATGAGTCAGCACTTGGATTCATATTGGCAAACTCCAAAACAGGAGAAATAACCTATTATGATTGTGCAGGTGCTGAAGAAAGTACAGCACAGTTACAAGCTGAAAGTTTGTACCAGAATTATGGATACAAGTCAAGCTATCCGTTAATGGTTAGTGTAGATGGTGTACCAACATATGTAATATCATTAAAAGATAAGTCTAAAATTAATAAGGCTTATGTGATGATTAATGTTGAGAATTACACCTTGTCGGCAAGTGGGGAAACTTTGGAAGACACACTTCTTCAGTATAGAGAAAAAATCTTTGGAGAAGAAGGATTAACTCCTGAAGATTTGACTGGAGAAATATCGGAAGAAGTTGAAACCGAAACAAAATCAACAGCTGGAACAATAACAGAATTGTACCAAGCTACACAAAACGGTACAACACAATTCTTCTTTATATTGGAGGGAGATGAGAATTTATATATTTCATCAATTTCTAATAACAGTAGACAGGTTCAAATGTCAGTTGGAAGTAGCGTTTCCATTGACTACTATATGTCACCAAATGAGGAATTGGTAGGAATCGTTTCAAAGATTGAAATCCAGTAATGTAAAAGCCCTGTGGTGTTTTCCACAGGGCTTTTACAACAAATAAAGATGATTAGTCTGAATTAAGATTTATTACATAAAATTTTAGTTTTTAATAAATATATTTTTACGAAAAATAGAAAAACAATATATAATTTGTTATAATAAAAGCAAAAAAATCATAAATGTTAAGTTTAGTTGACAAAGTTCCAAGGCTAGTTGGTAGTGTGCAACCAAGTTTTACAGTATAATTTAGTCAAGAAAATTGAAAGGAGAAAATAAAAAATGACATTAGGGGAAAGATTATTGGAATATAGAACCAATATTAGAATGAGCCAAGAAAAGTTGGCAGAAAAAATAGGAGTATCAAGACAAACAATATCTAAATGGGAAACAAATCAAAGCACACCAGACTTTGATAAAATACTACCACTTTGTGAGGCATTAGGAATTACAACTGAAGAACTAATAAAAGGAGAAAAGAAAACCGAAAATAGTGAAGCTAAAGAAATAAAACAGGAAAATGAAAAAGTTAAAAATGAATATGTGCAAAAAAGAAATAAGAAAAAAGCAATTGTATTAAGTGTTAGTATTTTCTTATATTGTATAGCAACATTTGCTTTACCATATATGACAGAGGTATTAAGATATGAAGATGCTCATGCAGTTATGATTTGGGCAGCTTTGTGCACCATTGCAACTGTTATAATTGTATATTTCTTTGTAGCTTATCCAAATACTTATAAAGAAGATAAAGGAATAAAAGAAGATATTGAAGAACTAAATGATGCAGTAGAAGAAATTGAAAAAATAGATGAAAGTCATATAAAGATAAAGACAGTTGGAGCAGAGAATAAAACAGAGGTATTAGCAATACAAATTGTCGCAATACTATTTTTAATAATTTATCTTTTAGTAAGTGTTTTAACAAGTGCATGGCATATTACATGGATATTATGGATAGTTTTAATCTTTGTAGAGCTAATTGTAAAATTAATTTTTAGTATGAAAGGGGAAAAGAATGAAAAATAAAGGAATTAAAATTACGCTTATTATAATATTAGCAATAATAGTTATAGCATTAGTTAATTTTATGATTTATGCAATTATAAATAGAAATAATGATTATAGTGTAAAATTTTCTT
>CALXKC010000026.1 GCA_944388775.1 uncultured Clostridia bacterium
AAAAGCATTTTGTAATTGCCTATAACTGTCTTTTGCTTTCCAAAATTCGCTACAAGCAAGTTTATCTATATTATTTCTTTTTTTATCTTTTGTATGAACAACTGGCAAAAAAACTAAGTGCATATGTGGACTTTGCTCATCCATATGCACTTTTGCAGATAAAATATATTGTTCTCCTAAATTCTTGTATTCACAAACAAATTGATATGCTACTTCAAAATATCTTTTTGTTTCTTTTTCTCCTATTCTTTCAAAAAACTCTTTGTCAGATGTTATTATATATTCACAAGCTATATTACTTACTGTTTTTATTTGACCTTTTAAATTATATTCTTCTCTTATTTTATCAAATTCTTTTTCATAACTATATTTTGGCTTCTTTATTGAATAATTCAAATATGATTTTTCTTTATCAATGTTATCATTTGAATAATTCTTGTTTCTTCGTTCATTATGCCTAAATATTCCTTTTAAATTATCTCTTTTATATTTTGTGTTTCTTATTATTGCATAGCTCATATATACCTCCTTGCTCGTGCTAATAACACGAATATATTTTCTTGTTTTTGTGCTTTTTCAAATTGTGTTGTAACACACTACAATACTTTTTTAGCCCTTGGGAAAAAGTATTAGTGTGGCAGGGAAAAATTTATTTTTCCCCACACCCCTTTTCCTAAAAAAATATCAACATATTTTTTAGGTTTTAAGAATAAACTTGCTATTCGCAACTTTATTCTTAAAAAAATCAGCCACTAAAGTAGTTTATTTACTCTAGTAGCTGATTTTCTATATGCAAAAGTATGCACCTATATTAGCATATCTGCATTTGCATATAGTTTAGTTAAGTCATAGTCAGTATAATCTCGTTCCTCAAAGTTAGCCTTATTCTTTTGGTAAGTTTTGTTGGAGAGGGTATTTAACTTTTGTTAAATAGGTATCATTATTTTTTACTATTGGTATTAGTTTTCTCATTTCTATTTGTTTGCTATTTTCTTTGTAAATCAATTCAATGCTAATATAATTCTTATCTTTTAATGAATTTACTAATTTTGATACTTGTGTTATTGATATATTTAATAGTTCACTTATAGATTTATTAGTTAGATAACAATAATTGTTTTCTTTGCTTAAATATAAAATTATTGCATATATATACTTTTCTTTATCACTTAACTTATTATCTGTTAATATTTCTATTGGTATCCATACACCTTTTAAATTTAAGTTAGACATTCCCTCACCTTCTTCCACTCATTCGCTTCATTTTCAATTTTTAGCCTTTTTTAATTGTTTTTGGTATAACTTTATATCTTTTTTGATATAGATAAAAAATTTCCATTAAAAAATCGCTTTAGATACTTTTAATCTAAAACGATTTTCTACTTATATTTTTGCAACCACAGTTGCAAAATTTAAATCTATTTCAATTTTTCTTCCATTTTCACTCTAGACGAAATTGGTCAGACACATCTGACCAATTTCATCCTTAATTATCTTCTTCATTTTCCTTTATATCTATATGCAAATTTAAGTCTTCTTCTGTCGGCAACGCTTCCATAATATCTTTTGGTAATATATTTGAAACTTCATATGAACTTACTCCAATAGGTTTATTTATATCCCTTAAAGAATACTCTACTGAAAACTTTTTCTTTTCTCTACATAGAATAATTCCAATACTTGGATTGTCATTTTCAGTTTTTAATAAATCATCGACTGCTGATAAGTAAAAATTTAATTTTCCAGCATATTCTGGCTTATATTGTGTATTCTTTAATTCTACAACTATATAACAATGTAATTTTGTATGATAAAAAAGCATATCTATAAAATATTCATCTCCATCTACTTCAATTCTATATTGATTTCCAACAAAACTAAATCCATTTCCTAATTCTAATAAAACTGTTTTAATTCTTTCTACCATTGCATTTTCTAGTTCTGTTTCAATATAACTTTCTTTTAAATTAGATAAATCTAGTATATATGGATCTTTCATCATATCTCTTGCTAATTCACTTTGTGGAGCTTTTAATGTTCTTTTAAAATTGTTCGGCTTATCTCCTAATACTTGTCTCTTATAAAGATCACTTTTTATTTCAAAACCTAAAACATCATAAGACCATCCATTTAATTCTGTCTGTTCTATATACCATTGTCTTTGTTTTTTATCTTTGATTTTGCTTAAAATAAGAATATTGTGCGACCATGGAATTTTTATTGATAACTCTTTCAACTTTTTATCTTTTTGACATTCTAAATAATATATTCTCATATATTTTAAATTTGTGATTGAAAATCCTTTCATATTTTGGAAGTCAACTTTAAGCCTAATTGAAAGGTTCTTAACAAATTTATTTCCCCATTTTGCATTATCTTCTATTATTTTTCCAATAGTATAGTATAAACTCAAAGTTCTAGCATTAGCACCTTTAAATATATCATATTGTGCATTTAATATTTCATATTTTATATCACTAAAGACTTTTTTGAACTCTTCATCTTGCATATTATTTTCTACTAACTCTTTATTACTCATTTTCGAATCCTCACTTACTTTATTTTTTCATAGTATATCATTTTATAGTTAGTTTATCAACTATATAAATATTTTTAATACAAAATTTTCCAATTAGTCAGATACATCTGACCAAAATTCTTTTATAAAATCTAAAAAAAGATGACATTGTATTATTATTTTTTACAATTCATCTTTTAAATATGTGAAAATTTTATTTTTACTAAATTGTTGTTAGGAGGAAACCTGTGCTATTACTATATTTTATTTTTTCGTCATAAGAGAACAAAATTGTAATTACTAAGGCAATTAATGTAATACCTTTTGTTTCTTTTTTTACTTTTTCTTGCATTTTGTGTTTCCTCCTTTTATTTCTCTTACGTTTAATATTTTCTAATTTTTGCTTTTTTATTCTTTTTGTATCTAATTTTCCATTCTATATTGCAAAAAGAAACTTATATTTACTTCTAATCATTACAAGTAAATTACTTACAAACAGGATATGTATTTTTCAATGTTCTTTTTGCAATCTAAAATGTACTTATTATTTACATTTCAGATTGTATCGTAACACATTGTTTTTGTCAATGGTTTTGCTTTCTTTTTTGTTTTTTTAAATAACTATATAAGCAAATGATATATTTAGATATTTTGAAGTATATTGGGGGGGACCTTTCTAGAAAATGTTTGAACGTTAGTGAATTACATTTTCTTGAATGGGGATTACGGAAAAATATATAAATATATCATTTGCTAGTTTACTATATTGACTAACCACAAAAACACCTGTATAATAGATATATCAACAAATTAGGAGATTTTAATATGAACACAAACCATTTAGAAAAATTAGAATATTATAAAATATTAGAAAAGCTAAATAATTTTTGCACAACAAAATATGGAAAGAATTTAGTTAAAGATTTATTGCCTAGTAATGAAAAATCAAAAGTTGCTTCCTTATTACAAGAAACACTTGAAGCAATAAACTTATCAACGCGTAATTCTTTTCCATCTTTTTATGATGCATTTGATATTACAGTTTCATTAAAACAGCTTGAAAGTGGGCAAAATTTAAATACTAAAGCACTTTTAAATTTAGCCAATATTTTAAAAAATGCTGAAGGATTGAAATCATATTTTAATAAAGATTTTATTACTTCTGATTCTTTTCCAATTCTTTCAGATTTATTTAATATGCTTTATTCAAATAATTCAATTTCTTCTAAAATATTTTCTTGTATATTAGAAGAAGATGTTATTGATGATAGAGCATCTAAAGAATTGTATTCTATAAGAAAAAAGAAAAAGAATTTGGAGCAAGATATTAGAAGTAAATTAAATGATATGATACATTCTTCTTCATATAGTAAATACATTCAAGAACCTATCATTACAATACGTAATGAACGTTTTGTAATACCTGTAAAAGAAGAATATCGTTCTTCAATTAAAGGTTTAATACATGATGTTTCAAATGCTGGCTCAACAGTCTTTATTGAACCATTGTCAGTTTTTGAGATGAATAATGAAATTCATGAATTGATAAATAGTGAAAATATTGAGATAGAAAGAATACTATTTGAGTTAAGTCAATTATTTGTACCTATTATATCTCAATTAAAAGATGATGTAGATATTATCGGAAAACTTGACTTTATATTTGCAAAAGCTAAATTTGCAAAAGCAATAAATGCAATTATTCCTAAAGTTTCAGATAAAAAGGAAATTGATTTAAAAAATGCAAGACATCCTTTAATTTCTAAGGATACAGTTGTTCCTATTACTTTATCTTTAGGAAAAGATTTTTCTACTTTATTAATTACAGGGCCAAATACTGGAGGAAAAACTGTTACACTAAAAACTGTTGGACTTTTGACTTGTATGGCATGTTCAGGTCTTGCAATACCATGCGATGAAAATTCTTCAATATATGTTTTTGACAATGTTTTTGCTGATATTGGTGATGACCAAGATATTACTAGTTCTCTTAGTACCTTTTCATCTCATATGACAAATATTGTTGATATATTAAAGAATTTCACATCTGAATCTTTAATATTACTAGATGAACTAGGCTCTGGAACAGACCCCTTAGAAGGTGCAAATCTTGCAATAAGTATTTTAGAGCATATTAAAGAAATTGGTGCTTTAACTATCTCTACTACTCATTATCCAGAACTAAAAAAATATGCCTTAGCAACAGATGGTTTTGAGAATGCTTCTGTTGAATTTGATGTTTCAACACTAACTCCTACATATAGGCTATTAGTTGGTATTCCCGGAAAAAGTAATGCGTTTGAGATTAGTAAAAAGTTAGGTTTAGATGCAAAAATTATCGATAATGCTAAAAGTCATCTTTCTTCTAAAGAGATTGCTTTTGAAGATTTATTGAAAAGTATTTATGATGATAAGGCTTTAATTGAAAAAGAAAAAGAAGATATAACTAAGGAATTGAATCAAGTTTCAATGCTTCGTAAATCTTTGGAAAGGGATAATCAATCTTTGAAAAATAAAGAAGAAGAATTGATTAATAATGCTAAAGTTAAGGCTAGAAATATTTTGTTAGATGCCAAAGAAGATGCAAATGAGATTATAAAGGAAATGAATAGTTTGGCAAAAGAAAATAAGTTATCTAATAATTCTGAATTATCTGATTTAAGAAATGCTTTAAATTCTAAGATTAAAGATATTAAGATATATGATGACAATGAGGATGGCTCTGAAAATGCTTCTTTTAAAAATTCTTCTATGTTAAAGCCTGAAGATATCTATTTAAATATGAAGGTTTTTGTTAAGAATTTAAAACAACCTGGGATTGTAGTTTCTCGTGTTTCTAAGTCAAATGAAGTTCAAGTTCAAATTGGAAATATGAAAACTAATGTAAATATTAAATATCTTGATAAATTGGATAATTCGAAATCAAATAATTCTAAATTAGATAAAAATAGTTCTAATAAAACTAGCTCTAACTTGAATAAAAATACTTCTAGCTCTTATGGTTATGCTGATATTTCAAAAACTAAAAATGCTAAATCTGAAATTAATGTTATTGGATATAATGTTGATGAAGCAATATTTGTTATTGATAAATTCTTAGATGACTGTTCTTTAGCAAAATTACAAACTGTCAGAATTGTTCATGGTAAAGGTACTGGCAAATTGAGAAATGGTATTCACAAATTTTTAAAGACTAACCCACATATAAAATCTTTCCGTCTTGGCTCTTTTGGTGAAGGAGAAATGGGTGTTACTGTTGTTGAACTAAAATAATTTTTTCAACAATTGTTTTCTCAACTTCTTCACCCTATTTTCTCCTTTAGATAAAAAATTTCGTCATCGTGGTCGCTTAATATTTTTTCATGTTCTTCAAATCTTCTTTCAAATTCTTTGTTCTTTTCTTCTTGTCCTGTGACTACATCTAATAGTATTTGTAATTTTTCTCCATGTTCTACTTCTATTTTTGCAACTGTTCTGCTTAAGTTTCTTTGTTCTTCTTTTATTTCTTTCATTTCATTTTTCATATCATTCATATCATTAGATAGTTTTTGTAATATGACATCTCTTTCTTTCATGTCATCAGATAGTTTTTGTAATATGACATCCCTTTCTTTCATGTCATCAGATAGTTTTTGTAATATGACATCCCTTTCTTTTATGTCATTTTTTACGTTATTCATGTCATTTTTTACATTTTTCATGTCATTTTTTACGTTATTCATGTCATTTTTTACATTTTTCATGTCATTAGCCATATTTATTAATAATTCGTCTCTTTCTTTATCTGTCATAGATTTTTCCTCCTTTCTTGTAAAATTTAATATTCATTTCCTTTATAATCAATTGCATTTACATTATACTTATTTGTATAAATTGTGTCAATAGATAAATATTGTCAAAAAATAACAAATTCTAGCTAAATCTCATTTTAACTAGAATTTATACCATAAAATCTTACTTTTTTAATTATACAAATTTTTCTACTACTAAAACAGTCCTTCCACTTCTTGTAGTACCATCAATCTGCTTAATAACAAATCTGCCTTTTCCTCTGACAGTAATTTTGTCTCCTACTTTTATACTTTTAGATGGCTTTGTTTCATTTTGTCCATTAACAAAAACTCTTTCCTGTTTAATTACTTCTAATGCTTTATTTCTTGAAGTTCTAATTAAATCTGAAACAATGTTATCCATTCTAAGTGATGGCACAATTATCTTTACTTCTTCAATTCTTGCTTCTTGTACTTCAAGTTCTGATATTTCTTTTTCTATTATCTTTGCATTATTAAATCTAGTTAGACTAGGTAGTTGTTCTAATAGTATTTTTGCAAAATCTGCTAAAGTAATTATTTCTGCTCCTTCATTTGAAACTATTATATCTCCTACTTTTTCTCTTTTTAATCCTAATTTAACTATTCCACCTAAATAGTTTCTATGTGTATATTTTCCTTTTTCTTCATCTGGTAATATTATTTTTACTACTTTTAAAATTTTATTATAATTTTTTTGAAGCATTTCTTCATCATATTTTTCTGGATATATTATAGCTATTTTTCTTTCAGCATCTTCATACCCACCATATAGTTTATAATTATCAAATTTAATTTTTCTAAAAAAATTTTCTACAAGTGCTACTTGATACATATCTAAAAAATCTGAGAATTCTATTTTTTGTTTACTTTTTGAAAATTCTATTTTGTCTAATATTTGTGATAAACACATTTTATCTTCTTGTTTTTTATATTCTTTTAATATTTGTTGCTTGTCCATCTTTCCTCCTTATAAAATCATCAACAATAGTTTCTTCGTCTATTTTATATCTTTTTTCTAATTCTTCTACACTACCATGTTCAATAAACTTATCTGGATATGCATAATTTTTTATATCAATACCTTCTAGTTTTTCTTCTACAATTAGTTCTTTTATTGCTGTTGCTAAACCATTTATAATAGTTCCATCTTCAATTGTAATTACATTTTTAGTTTTTAATATCGAAGACATAATTGTTTCTTTATCGAGAGGTTTTAAAAATCTTGCATTTATAACTTCTACTGAAACTTGTCCATTTTCAAATTCATGTTTTTCTATTTCATTTGCTATTTTTGTTGCTTTTGCAACAGTTTTTCCTATTGCAATAATTGTTAAATCTTTTCCTTCCTGAATAATCTCAGCTTTTCCTAATTCTATTTTTTTATGATATTCAAATTTGTATTTGTCTTCTCCTCCTCTAGGATACCTAATTACAACAGGTTTATTCAATTTTATTGCAAATTCTAACATATCTTCAAGTTCTTTAAAATCTTTTGGTGCCATTATATTTAAATTTGGAACTAATCTAAAAAATGCCATGTCTAATAAACCTTGGTGAGTTTCTCCGTCTGCTCCAACGCAACCCGCTCTATCTACACACATTACAACTGGTAGATTTTGAATTGCTATGTCATGTATTACTTGATCATATGCCCTTTGATAAAATGAAGAATAGATTGGTACTACTGGTATAACACCTGCTTTTGCCATTCCAGCAGCTAATCCTAAAGCGTGTTGCTCTGCAATTCCAATATCAAAAAATCTATCTGGAAAGTCTTTTGCAAATCTTGTAAGTCCTGTACCATCTTTCATAGATGCTGTAATTGCAACAATTTTGTCATTTTCTTCTGCTAATGCTACTAATTTATCTCCAAATACTTTTGAATAGTCTTTACTTTTTTCTTTTTTACTTTTACCTGTTTCAATATCAAAAGGGCCTGTTGCATGAAATTTATCTGGATTTTCTTCTGCTATTTTATATCCTTTTCCTTTTTTAGTTAATACATGTAAAAGTACCGGTCCTTCTAATTCTTTAGTGATTTTTAACATTCTTTCTATTTCTTCTTCATTATGTCCGTCTACTGGTCCTAAATATCTAAATCCTATATCTTCAAAAAACATTTTTGGAATAACCAATTGTTTTATACTTCTTTTAATTCTTTGAACTATTTTTACAAATGGTTTTCCTATAACAGGTATTTTCAAAATTGCTTTTTTAGCAGATACACTTGGCTTTGTATAACTTTTTTTAGTTCTAATTTTACTTAACATCATGCTTAAGCCACCAATGTTTTTAGAAATACTCATCTCATTGTCGTTTAATATAACTGTTAAGCTAGTTTGGCTATATCCGGCATCATTTAATGCTTCAAGTGCCATTCCACCTGTTAATGCACCATCACCAATAACTGCAATAACATGATTTTTCTTACCTTCTATATCTCTTGCTCTTGCCATACCTAATGCTGCCGATATAGATGTACTACTATGTCCAGTATTAAAACAATCTGTTTCAGATTCTTTAGTTTTTGGAAAACCTGCTATTCCATCTAATTTTCTTAGTGTTTTCATTTGCTCTTTTCTTCCAGTTAAAATCTTATGCACATAGGTTTGATGTCCTACATCCCATACTATTTTATCTTCTGGTAAATCAAACACACTATGTAGTGCGATTGTTAATTCAACCACGCCCAAATTAGAGGCTAAATGTCCTCCATTTTCTGATACTATTTCTAATATATATTTTCTTAAATCATCTGCTAATTCTTTCTTCTCTTCTGTTGTTAAATTTTTTACATCTTCAGATGAATTTACTTTCTCTAACATTTTACCACCTTTGCCGGGATTAGGGGACGGTCCTCTAAATCCCTGTTTTTAGGGATTTAGGGACAGACCTTCAATCCAATTTCTTAATTCTCTTATATAGTGGCTATATTTTATCATATTTTTAAATTAATTTAAAGCCTATAAATGTAAAATCAATAGAAAAAGGACATCATTGATGCCCTTAATCTAAAAACACATTTCTTTTCATAACATATTTTTCTCCTTCACGTATAAAAGTCCCGCTTAAGTAAAGAGTTTCTATTGTCTTTTTTATACATTCTTTCACACGCTCTTCCGAAGGAATCCAGACATAATTGTCTTTTACTTCAAGTTGTTTTAATATTTCTTCCAAAATTTCTTTTTCTGTAAATTCATTTTTTCTTAGAATAACAGATGCAGTTAAATGTTGTAAATCCTGCCATGTTACTACTTCTAAACCTGTTTTTCTATTCATTTAAATTGTGCATAATTATATAATAGCATATAGATTTTTTTATTGTTTTCAAGGTCCGTCCCCAAATCCCTAAAAACAGGGATTTAGAGGACCGTCCCCTAAATCCCTGCAACTATCTCGCCGTCTTTTACTCCTATTTTTGTTGTTTTGTTTTTCTTCAAGTTTCCATCTAGGATTTCTTCTGCAAGTTTGTCTTCTAACATGTTTTGTATTGTTCTTCTTAGTGGTCTTGCTCCAAAGGCTTTGTCTATTCCCTTGCTTGCAATTAATTCTTTTACTTCTGGCTCGATTTCTATTTTGATTTTTTGTGCTTGTAATCTGTTTTGTACTTCTTTTAACATTAAATCTATTATTTGACTTATTTCTTCGTCTGTTAGTTTATGGAATACTATTATTTCATCAATACGGTTTATGAATTCTGGTCTTAATTCTCTTTTTAATTCTTCCATTACTGCTTTTTTAGTTTCTTCATAATCTTTATTTTGTTTTTCTAGTTTTGCTTTTTCTTCGGCATTTTTACTTGATTCTTTTCCGTCTGAGTTTTTTATAACAGCATCTTGACTAAATCCTAATGATTTTTTGTCTGTTATTAATCTTGCTCCTATATTTGATGTCATGATTATTACTGTGTTTTTAAAGTTGACTGTTCTTCCTTGGCTATCAGTTAGACGTCCATCTTCTAGTATTTGTAATAACATATTCATAACATCTGGATGTGCTTTTTCAATTTCGTCAAATAATATTACTGAATATGGTTTTCTTCTTATTTTTTCTGTTAATTGTCCACCTTCATCAAATCCTACATATCCTGGAGGTGAACCTATTAATTTTGATACTGAATGTGACTCCATGTATTCAGACATGTCAATTCTTATTAATGCATTTTCATCACCAAATAGTGTTTCTGCTAATGCTTTTGATAATTCTGTTTTACCTACACCTGTTGGTCCTAAGAATAGGAATGAACCTATTGGTCTTTTTGGGTCTTTTAGTCCAACTCTTCCTCTTCTTATTGCTTTTGCTACTGCTTCAACAGCTTCATTTTGTCCAATTACTCTTGCATGTAAGTTCTTTTCTAGATTTTTTAATTTTTCATTTTCGTCTTCTGTTATTTTCTTTGCTGGAATTCCTGTCCAACTTGCTATTACTTCTGCTATGTTTTCTTCTGTTATATTTGTAACAGATTTATTGTTTTTATTTTTCCATTTCTTTTGTTCTTTTTCATATTTGTCTTTTAATTCTTTTTCTTTATCTCTTAAGTCTGCTGCTTTTTCAAATTTTTGTGTACGCACTGCTTCTTCTTTATCTTTTTGCATTTCTTCAATTTGTTCTTCTAGTTCTTTTAAACTATCTGGCTCTGTATATGTTTTTAATTTTGCTCTTGATGCTGCTTCATCTATTAAGTCTATTGCTTTATCTGGCAAGAATCTATCATTGATGTATCTTGTAGACATTGTAACTGCTGCTTCTATTGCTTCATCTGTAATTTTTACTCCATGATGTGCTTCATATTTGTCTCTTATGCCTTTTAAGATTTTTACAGTATCTTTTTCACTTGGTTCATTTACTGTTACTGGGCTAAATCTTCTTTCCAATGCTGCATCTTTTTCAATGAATTTTCTATATTCATTTAAAGTTGTAGCACCTACTAATTGGATTTCACCTCTTGCAAGTAAAGGTTTTAAAATATTTGCTGCATCTATTGCTCCTTCTGCAGCTCCTGCACCAACTATTGTGTGAATTTCATCTATGAATAGTATTACATCTCCTGCTTTTTTTACTTCTTGCAATGCTTTTTTGATTCTTTCTTCAAAGTCTCCTCTATATTTAGCACCTGCTACCATTCCTGAAATATCTACACTTACAACTCTTTTATCTTTTAATATTTCTGGCACATCACCTGCTACTATTTTTTGTGCTAATCCTTCAACAACTGCTGTTTTACCAACACCTGGTTCACCAATTAAGCATGGATTATTTTTTGTTCTCCTTGATAGAATTTGTATAACTCTTTCTATTTCTTCTTTTCTTCCTATAATTGGATCTAATTTTCCTTCTCTTGCTTTTTTAGTTAAGTCTTCTCCGAATTGGTTTAATGTAGTTGTTTTGTTATAGCTTCCTTTTTTAGAGTCCGTTTCATTTTTATTGTCCTCACCGATAAAGTCTTCACCTTCATTTATGACTTTTACTATTTCATTGTATAGTTTTGGTATACTAACATTTAATTCTAATATAATACGTGCTGCAATGCTGTCTCCTTCTCTTAGAATACCAATTAGCATATGTTCTGTTCCTATATAGTTATATCCTAATTTTCTTGCTTCTATAAATGCACTTTCTATTACTCTTTTTGTTCTAGGTGTAAATCCTAATGTTCCTTCTATTGGTTGTTCTTGACCTACTAATTCTACGATTTTGTCTATAATATTTTCTGGTGTTACTTCTTGGTTTTCTAAAACTTTTGAAGCTACTCCACTTCCTTCTTTTGCTAGACCATATAATATATGTTCTGTTCCTATATAATTATGTCCTAACTCAATTGCTACTTCGTTTGCAATTTCTATTGCTTTTTTAGCTCTATTTGTAAATTTGTATGTCATAATTTTCAACTCCTTTCAAATGTCCTTTTAGGGACGTTTCCGTTTGGACATTTTTGTCCATTTTGGGACACATCTTTATTTTATATTTATTCTAATTTTGTTTTAATTTGATTTTTATGTTAAATTGTAGTATAATTATTTTATACCGTATGGTTTTGTAACTTGATGTTAGTCCAAGTTATTGGACTGTTTCCACAACTTATTGTTGTGTGCCTTACGAGGAGGTATTGTTATGCTTTCATTAATTTTCAATCTTATTATTTATTTATTTGCCTTTTTGGGCTATATTACTGAATTACTATCATTTGAAGGTGCTTGTATTATTACTACTATAGGCCTTGCTTTATCAGTTACTCTATATGATATTTCCAAATGTAGAGAAATGATTAGTAATAAAAAGAGTAAAAACGATAAAATAGCATAACATATAGCCTCCTTGTGAGGCTATTTTTTTTCATTTAAAATCTGTTTAATAACCTCAGCTCTTTTTATATCTCGTTCATAAGTATCATATTGTTCACCTAAGTATTTTTGTAGATTTGCAGGTTTAGTATATAAATATAACTTTTGAACTTGCAAATCAGTAATTTCATCTAAAATACCTAAATCAACACCTAATTTTATATCTGAAAGTAATTCCCTTGTTTCTTCTGAAGATATCTTTCTACAATTACTTAAAATTCCATAACTTCTATAAATCATATCCTCGAACTCAATTTTATCATCTGCTAACATTTTTCTAGCTTTTCTTTCTTGTTCAATAATTTTTTCAGAAATTACTTTAACTCTTTCAATAATTTCCTTTTCAGTAATACCTAATGTTTGTCTATTAGAAATTTGATACATATCTCCGGTGCTTTTAGAATTTTCGCCATATATACCTCTTATACTAATTCCAAAATTACTAACAGCATTTAAAATTTTTGCAGTGTTTCCAGTATGCTCTAAAGCTGGAAGATGTAACATTACACTTGCTCTTAATCCTGTTCCAACATTTGTTGGGCATGCTGTTAAATATCCATATTTCTTATTTATTGCATATCCTAAAGTCTCATTTATTTTTTCGTCTAATTCAATTGCTAAATTCAAAGTGTTTTCTAGGTCTAATCCACAATTAAATACTTGTATTCTTAAGTGGTCTTCTTCACCTATCATTATGCAGATGTTTTCCTCCTCATTTATCAAAATGCTTCCTGTTTCATTTTTATTTAAAGCAAATTCAGGACTTATAAGATTTTTTTCAACTAAACTCATTTTTGTTATATCATCCATATCTTTTAGTTTAAAAAATTTGAGTCCATATCCTATTCCATATAGATTGTCTTTTATTTTATTTTCTAACGCTTCCCTTTCTTGTTTTGTTTTTAGATTGAAAGGAAATCCTGCTATATTTCTTGCAAATCTAATTCGTGTACTTTTTGCCACATCGCTATTTTCACTACTTTGTAAATACCAATTCATGTTTTACCACCTTTCTTCGTGTATTCTTTATTTTTCGATTTGTTTTATTTCGTCTCTTATTTTTGCTGCATCTTCATATCTTTCTTCTTTTATTGCTAATTTTAATTGTTCTTGTAATTGCTCTAATTTTGCCCTTTTATCATTATCTTTGCTATTATTTGCACCTTCTACTTTACTATTATCTGCATTATTCATATTGTTTGAAGTATTATTTTCTTTACTTTCAAATTGTTTTAATTTTTCATCAATTTTATTATCTATAATTTTTCCAATTCTTCCTACATGCCTATTTGCACCTTGTATCCTTTTAATTATTGGATCTAATTTTGCTTCAAATACATCATAGCAATTACCACATCCTAATTTTCCTGTATTTGCAATATCATCAAATGTATATCCACAATTATCACAAGTTAATGTTTTAACTTCATTTAATAGTGGCATCCATTCTGGTTTTGCAAATTCCTCCATGAAGTCACCAAAGAAATTAGAAAAATCCATTGGCATACTAAAATCCATATGTCCAATTCCTAATTTTTGACTACATTCCTCACATAAATTAAGTTCTCTTACTTTTCCATTGATATTTTCTGAATATCTTACATTTGCTTCTCTTTTTCCACAGTTATCACATAACATTTTAATCTCCTCCTTTTAATATTTGAGGACGTGTGCTTTTTTCCTTTAATGATTTTTCCTCCGTCCCCAATTCATTATTCTAAATTTATTAACATATTTTTAAATATTCTTGCTCTTACTTCATCTTTTATGTCTTTTGTTAGTTGCAATACATTATCACTTGTTGCAACTTTAAGTAGTTTTGCTTCTTTTTGGTCTATTACACCATATGAAAGAAAGTCACTAATTAGTATATCTACTTCATTTGCAGTTATTTCTTTTCCAATATTTTTTATGATATACATTAGATAGTCTGATTTACTATTAGTAGCCTTTTTTATTTTTATGTGTCCTCCGCCACCTCTTTTGCTTTCAACGTAGTATCCTTGTGATGGCTTGAATCTTGTTGATATTACATAATTTATTTGTGATGGTACACAATTAAAGTGTTCTGCTAATTCGTTTCTTTGTATTTCTATTTCTTCATTTCCATCAAATAAATCTTTTATGAATTCTTCAATTAAATCTGACATTCTCATCTTCTTTCGCCTCCAATATGCTGTCATTATTTAGTTTGCAGTTATATATTATTATCATCTTGTTGACTTTGACTTTCTTTGACCTACAATATATATTATACTCACTTTTAAAATATTTTCAAGTGCTTTTTAAAACGTTTTTTGACCTTTTCTGACCTTTTGTAATATTTTTTCTATATAAAAACTTTATTTTTCTTATTTTTTCTCGTTTATTCTCTTTATTTCATACTATTTTTCTGTTTTTTCTTCTTTCTTATCTTTATTTGTTTTTGTTATATTTTCTAATTTTTTTGCTTTATCTTTTTGCTCTGGTAATGTTATCCATGCAAAATATGATGATATGAATTCCCCATATTTTGTTGCGTCTTCTCCTACTTCTACTTCCCTAGAATGTGTTTCATCTTTATAATTTAGTTGATTAACATTATTAATATCATTGTTATTATTATCTTTTTTCAACATCATCTCTCCTAACTCAAAAAAAATTTAAATGTTTTCTTTTATGCTCATTAAATACAAATTGCTTGATGTAAAAAGTAAATATCTATTCTTGTTATTCTCATTTATATTGTTTTTTATACATATAATAAATAAAAAAGTTGAGAAAAGAAAATTTTTCAATCTCAACTTTTATCTAAAATTTAATTTCAAATGAAGTTTAATAATGCCAAAATTTTTAAAATTTTTCAACTTTAAGATCCTGTTATTATAAAATATAATAATCTTGCAACTACAATTGCTCCTAATGTTGCAGCTATTGTAATTAAAACTGTTGCTGGCATACTTAATCTTTTTATTTCTACTTCTTCTTTGTTTACATTTTTATCTTCAACATTTTTTACTTCTGCTTTTTTTACTTCTTTCATCGTTTATTTTCTCCTTCGTTTATTAATTTACATTTGTTAACTTTAGTTTTTAAAATTTAGTTTTTCTAATTTTTCTTCATTTTTTATGATAGTCATTATTATCTGTACTGTTTTTTCTAGATTATCATTTTTTAAAACATAATCATACAAACCAATTCTTGATTCTTCATAATCAAAACGATTTAGTCTTAGTATTACTTCTTGTGGACTTGGTTTGTCAATTCTGTTTTCAAGTCTTCTTTTTAATTCTTCTTTAGGTACTCTAAGATATATTGTTACTATTTTTGTATCTTCTTCTAATAATTCTTTTAAATGTTCTGTTCCATTAACATCTATATCTTTAACTATGATTTTTCCACCTTTAATTTTTTCATTTAATAATTTTCTTGATGTCCCATAATAGCAATTATGATGAATATCATATTCATAAAATTCGCCATTTTCTATCATTTCTTCAAAATCTTCTTTTGATACAAAATGATATGTACCTCCTTCTACATCTCCTTCTCTCATAGGTCTTGAAGTATATGAAGGAAGAGATTCTACGTTCTCCATTCTTTTTATTAATTCTTTTTTTATTGTGTCTTTTCCTGCTCCTGATACTCCTGATAAAATAACTAACATATTGTTACCTTCCCTTCTGCAATTTCATTTGCAGCTAAAGTAACAGGTGAATCTTCTTTAACATGTGTTAATGGTTCAGCTCCTGCTGCAATTTGTCTTGCTCTTCTTGCTGTTGCAATTACTAATTCATATCTATTTTGTGCTTTTGTTAATAATTCTGTTACTGTTGGTTTAACAATCATTTAACTCATCTCCTATAAAATTTTCAAATATATATCAAAATATTTATTCAATATTTTAATTTTTATTAACTATTGCTATTATCATCTTGCCCAGTTTTATCTATTCTATCTCCTACTGTTTCTGGTTGTACTGCTGATAAAATTATATGTCCTGAATCCATTATTAAAACTGCTCTTGTCCTTCTTCCACATGTAGCATCTATTGCTGTTTTATTATCCTTTGATTCTTGGACTAATCGTTTTATTGGCGCAGATTCTGGGCTAACTATTGCTACTATTCTATCTGAAGAAACAATGTTACCAAATCCAATATTTACTAACTGCATATAATCAATCCTTTCTACTCAATATTTTGTACTTGTTCTCTAATATTTTCTAATTCTGTTTTAATATCAATTACACCATTGGTAATTTCAAGGTTGTTAGCTTTTGATCCTATTGTATTTGTTTCTCTATTCATCTCTTGAATCATAAAATCTAATTTTTTCCCTACTGCTTCTTGAGATTCTTTTATTTGCTTTTCGAATTGAAAAATATGACTATTTAATCTGGTGACTTCTTCTTCAATTGAACATTTATCAGCATAGATTACAACTTCTTGCGCTAATCTTGACTCATCAATTTCTTTGTCTTTAATTAGATTTTTAATTCTTCCTTCTAATTTTACTACATATTCTTCAATAAGTCCAGTAGAAAGTGAAGATATTTCTGTAACTTTTTCTTGTACTTTATTTATTCTGCTTAGTAAGTCTTCTGATATTCTCTTTCCTTCTGTTTCTCTCATTGAAACTAAATTAGTTGTTGCATCTTCTACTGTTTTTAATAGTTCATTTCTAATTGTATCATCATCTTCTACGTTTTGAACACTTAAAACATCTGGATATTTTGTGATTTCTGTAACTTCAATATTTGATGATAAGTTTTCCTGCTCGGCTAGTTTTCTTAGCTCATCTATATATGCTTTTGCAATTTCTGTATTTATTTTTATTTCTTTTCCTTTTATTGAGTTGTTTTCAAATGTTACAAATACGTCTATTTTTCCTCTTTTGATTTTTTCTGATATTTTTCTTTTTATATCTTCTTCTAAATAACTTATTTGTTTTGGCATTTTTACTGAAATGTCTAAATAACGATGGTTTACACTTTTTATTTCTACTTGATATTTCCTTTCTTCAACTTCTAATTCTGATTTTCCATATCCAGTCATACTTTTTATCATTTTTTATTCCTCTTTTTCTATTTTTTTATTGTTTCTTCTTTTTTAGTTGTTTTCTTATTAGTTTTCCTTTTAGTTGGTTTCTTTTCATCTTTTTCTTCTACTTCTTCATCTTTCACTTTACTTTCTTTTTCTGATTTGTCATCTATCTTCTCTGTTTTATCTTTTGATTCTAATTTAGTTTTTGTTTTTCTAGTACTGGCTTTTTTTGTTGTCTTAGTTTGTGGTTTTTTAGCTTCTACTTTTTCTTCTTTTTTATCTTTCTCTTCAGTATTTTCTTTTTTACTATTTTTAGATTTTTTCTTTACCTCTTGCTTGTTTTCTGTATCTTTTTTCTTTTTGCCTACTTTTGCTGATTTTGGTTTGTGTTGCATCTTCTTTTTTTCTTCTTCTGATGGATTCTGCTTTTTAGCTTCTTTCTTAATTGGTTCTTCTTTTTTTACGATTTCTGATATGTCACTTAATCCTTTTAGATATTCTCTTCTTCCTTTTGTATATAATACTATTGATTTTAGCACATAATATATTGCAATTGTATATGAAGATGTCAATATGTAAAATTGAAATTGATATTCATATCTTGTGATTATATGTATTATAAGTAAGCTGTGGAATGTTAATACTAAAAATTCAATTGCTGTAATTGCAAGTGTTCCACTATCTTTTTTGTATGATACTTCTAGTAATATTAAACTAATTAATAATAAAACTCCTGAACATATTTCTATTATATTTACTAGATTATCTTGATTAATTTTATCATATGAATAATTTAAAATAGCAAAATATATCATTATAGCTATTGCAATTATTAGATTTAAAAATATTTTTTTCAATATTTCTTGTGATATTTCTTTTGGTATTTTTTTGTTTTTTCTTTCTTCTTCTAGCTTTTCGACTGCTATCTTATGTTTTTCCATGATTTATAAATTTTCCTTTCTTAATTTTCTAGTTCATACATAATAATGCTTAAAACATTTAATGCAACTGTTTCTGTTCTCAGAATTCTTTTTCCTAGAGTAATTATTTTTGCTCCATTTTTTTCTAGAGCATTTATTTCTTCTTTATCTATTCCACCTTCTGGTCCAATTACAATTGCTATTTTGATTTTTTTATTATTTTCTTGATTATCTTTTTTCAATAATTTTAATTCATTCTTTAATGTGTTTTCTTTTTCTTCTTCATATGCAACTAGAACTGTATCATAATCTTTGATTTTTTCTGATATTTCTTTTAGATTTTCTATATTGTTGATTTTAGGTATATAATTTCTACCACATTGCTTTGCAGCAACTTCTGAAATTTTTTGCCATCTTTCTATTTTTTTAGTCTTATCTTTTTCTTTTAATTTTACTACACATCTTTTCATTTCAATTGGTGTAATATCATGTACACCTAGCTCTACCGATTTTTGTATTATTAGCTCCATTTTATCTGCTTTTGGAAGTCCTTGAAATATGCTAACTTCTATATTTGATTCTACATTTGTTTCTAATTCTTTTAGTATTTTACATGTTATTTCATTTTCTTCTATATTTGTAATCTTGCATAAATAATCTTGTTTTGTATCTTCATTACAAATAGTTATTTCATCTTCTATGTTTTTTCGTAAAACTTTTTTTATATGATTTACGTCCTTATCTTTTATATAAATTGTATCATTTTTTATTTGATTGTTTTCTACAAAGAATTTAGGCATTTTTCTCTCCTTTTTATGTTGTTTATTATATCATGACTTACTAAAATGGTCAAGGATGAACTTTGTACAACATATAATTTAAATACATTTCAAGTGCTACTTTTGTTTTATATATAAAGATAGAGTAGTATACAATGTTAATAAGTAACATTTGTATACTACCCTTTTAACTTAGTCTTTAGAGTCCTTAACAACAATTCTGAAAGCAATGTTTGAGCTTTCTTTTTCTGGATCTGCCCATGCTCTAAAAGTAGGCGGATGCTTTTCTCCTGTATTAAAATACGAACCAGAGCCACCTCTAATAATCCTGTGATGGTCATACAATTCAGATTTTTCTGTTGTCCATATATATGCACTTCCCCAGAAACAATCTAAACGATTCCGCATCCACTTAGGATTTGAACCTGTCATTTCCAGAACAAACGGATTGGAATAATTTCCTATATCATTGTTCCCTTTGATGAAAACCTCTTCAAAAGTTGCTGCACCCGTTTGTACCAACCACATGCCAATTCGGTTATACTCTTCTTTTGCTATCAAATCTCCATTCATTTTCTTTGCCTTTTTCATTGCATCAGAAAATTTAATATTTACACATGGATATTCCCCTGCAATTGAATGTGGATTTCCTTCATCATCTACTGAAATTTCATATCTTGAAACCCAAAATCCTCTTACGTATAACCCATCTGTCGTATAACCTGACGGAATTCTTAAAAGCTGATTTCCTAAATCATCTTCTATTACATATCCATCATTAACAGTTCCTTCTTTGAAGTGATATTTTTCTAAAACATCTACTTCGATCCGGTCGCCATCACAATACTCTACAAATCTTTCTTTCATGTCAATGACCTCCTTATAAAGACTTGTTAATAAAGATACCAATTAGCTTTTGCTAATTGGTATCATTATATATTATGGTATTTATTTTGTCAACATAAACTATAATATTTAAGCTATTTTCAAAAAATTCTACTTGCTTCTACTTGATTATATAATGCTTTTTCTTTATTGTAATAAAAAGCCCATTCCTTATCACCATATGAAAAATGCCACCATTCTCCATCATATGGAGCAAATCCTTCTTTCATCATAATTTTTCTCAATATTTTTCTATTACTTTTTGCTTCTTCTGATATATTTTCGGCTTCATAATAGCATTGTATGGTACTATAATCTAATATCTCTGAACCAAAATCTAATATTCTATTTTCTACACTATCATATATTGCTGCATCAACTGCTCCACCTGTTGGATGTCCAGAAACAACTGGTACAGCAATTTTTTCATGTATATACTCATACATTTCCATTTCGTCTTTAAATTTTCCCTTTACTTCTTCTAGTATTTCATTAAAGTATTTTTCTTGTTTTTTCATGTCTCTAAAACCATATACTACTATTATTTTATAATTTTTATTTATTTGTTTTAAATTTTCTGCAACATTTATAAGTTTTTTATATACTGTTTTTCTTACAGCTATTTGATGTCCATATTCTAACATATTTCTTCTTTCTTGATATTTTCCTATTACCAAATCATCTTCTAATGGAAGTAATACAAATTCCTCCTTATCTGTTTCTTCATCATATTCTTCTATAGTTATTAAATCTTCATATCTTACAAAATTATTTGCCATTTGTTTATTGCACTTTCCTTCCTAACCTTTATTTTTTTGTTTTTTTACTATCTTTATAGTTTCATCTAATGTGATAGTATTTTGTTCTCCTGAGCTCATGTCTTTTAATGTTAATACATTATTTTTTATTTCATCTTCTCCTATGATTATTACATATCTTGCATTAATATTATTTGCATATTTGAATTTTTTTCCTAACTTTTGGTGTTCTATATTAATTTGTACATTTATATCTTCTTCTCTTAATTTCGCAGCTATTTTTGCACACATTTCACAATCATCTGTCATTGAAATTATTAATACATCTGTAATTGATTCTTCATTTGCTGAAATTATTTTATTATCTACTAATTGGAAAAACAATCTTGATAACCCTATTGAAATTCCTACTCCTGGCATTTTTCTTTCCGTATAATATTCTGTTAAATTGTCATATCTTCCTCCTGAACATATACTTCCTAAATTTTTATATTGATTTAAAAATGTTTCATAAACTGTTCCAGTATAATAATCTAATCCTCTAGCTATTGTTAAATCTATTTTATAATTTTCTTCTGGAACTCCAAAAATTTTGATAAATTTTGAAACTTCTTTTATTTCTTTTACTCCCTCTTTAAAGGTTACATCATCAATTTTCATATTTTCTAATGCTTGTATTTTTTCTTCATTCTTTCCTTCTATTGCTAAAAACTCCATTATAATATCAACTTTTTCCTTTGATATAGATATTAATAATTCTCTTTTGACTTCTTCTTTTCCTATTTTTTCTATTTTATCAATTATTCTTAATATCTCAGGTGATATATCTTCAAGTTCTAAACTTGAAAAAAGTCCATTTAATATTTTTCTATTATTAATACAAATTGTAAAATCATCAAATCCAAGTTTTTTAAAAGTGTTATATATAATAGATGGAATTTCTGCATCATTTATTATTGATAATTCTCCATCACCAATAATGTCAACATCACATTGATAAAACTCTCTATATCTTCCTCTTTGTGGTTTTTCTCCACGATATACCTTTCCTATTTGATATCTTTTAAAAGGAAAACTTAATTTATCATAATATTCAGTTACATATTTAGCCAAAGGTACTGTTAAATCAAATCTAAGAGCTAAATCATTTTCTCCTTTTTTCAATTTATATATTTGTTTTTCTGTTTCTCCGCCTGCCTTCGCTAGTAAAACATTAGCATCTTCTATTATTGGTGTATCTAATGGTAAAAATCCATATTTTTCATAAGATTTTTGTATTATCTCTTTCATTTTATTAAATAAAATTTGTTCATTAGGTAACAA
>CALXKC010000027.1 GCA_944388775.1 uncultured Clostridia bacterium
TCTATCACCACAATGAGTTTACCATATATTAGCAAATATTACAATTCTGTAATAATCGATGAAATTTCCCTGACAAAGTCTCAAAATTTATTGAAACTTTGTTATATCTTCAATTCTTCCAGCATAATATGGTAGTTCTCTTCCTTTTTCTCTTAAGAATATTGCAAATGTATCATCTACATAAAAGTATCTTGGTTTTTCTTCTTTAATATCACGAATACTTGCTGTATCAGCCATGTCCATTATAGCTTCACTTTTTATTTCACCACCATTTTCATCTAATGAAAATTCTATTGTTTGTATTGCTTTAAATATTTCTCCTATTCCATGTTCTGTTTCAAAAGTCTTATTTTCTAATTCTTCATATTCCTTTTTTTCATTTAATGATAATTTAGGTGCTTTAAATTCATCAATATTTTCAAATTCTTTACTTCCAGTATATTTATCAGCTTTTTTATTCATATTTTCATATATTTCATTAAAATCGCTACCTTTAGGATTTTTGCAGAAAATCACTTCATCATCAGATTTTGTATTTATTAAAATTGCAAAATCTTTTTGTGAATTATAATATAAAACCTCAATTTGATTTCCTACTGAATTTTTTGTACTTCCATCTATTCCGAAATATTCAACATTATCATATTTATTTCCAAATTCTCCATTATCTAATTTATCAAACTTTTCTAAAAACTCAAATTTTCTATATAACATTGCATAGAAAATATATCTTCTCATATCTGAGTTTGGATTATTTAATGCTTCTTCTGACCAATCAATACTATCTAAAACATCACTTGTTTGATTGAATTTTTCTTTTATTCCGTTTTCTATCTCTTCTTTTAATTCTAATGTTTTTAATCCATATTTTTTATAGTAATAGTCCTCTGAAATCATTGTTTCATTAAATTCTTCTTTATTTAAGTTTTTTACCATTTCTAATTGTGGAGAAAAAACTATATCTTGTTTTACAACTTCATTTTTCATATCATTCCAGACTAATTGAAATGTTCCACACCAACTACTATCTGTTGTTATTGTATCTTCCATTGTTGGAACAATAGTAACTCCTTCTGCTTTTTGTAACCTATTAGTCAAAATCATAAAAATTCCTACAATTAACAATATAATTACTATAAAACCTATTATTATTTTTTTCTTTTTATTATTCATACTAATTTTATCCCCTTAATATTTCAATTTATAATTTTCAAACTTATATTATGTGTATTAGCCTATCCTTGTATCTTCTCCCGGTAGCCTTTCATTTTCTGCTTCTTTTTCTAAATCTTGTGCAATATCATCTAAGCTATTTTCTATTTCTTCTTTACCCAAATATTCTTTATTATTAACTTTTTCTTTTAATTTATTCTCTATATCACTTTGATTATATGTTTCTCCAAGTTCCGGATTTTTATCTAAGATTTCTCTGGCACATACTTTTATATATGCATCTTCCATAGCCATTACATGTTCTGATTTCGTTGAAGGGTCTCCATCTATGTCTTTTTCTGTCGCCTTATTACAATCTTCATGTTCTTTTTCATGCGCTTTTATTTCTTCTAGATTTGCTTTTACTGTGTATTCTCCATTTCTTTCATATTCTCCAATTACAGCTCTTGTTGATGTATCTGTTGCAAAAATTGTATTTCTACCTCTTACTTTCATTCCCATTGTCTTTGTAGAATCTATTGCTTCTTCTCCAATGTTCATTTCAACTCTTCCCATTTCTTTGTTGTCTAATTGTATAACTTTATTTCCAATTTCATATTCACTTAAAATACTATCTTTTTCTACTGTTCCATCATCTCTAACTTGATATTTTTCTGGTACTGGATTGTCACCTGATGCTGATCTTTGTTGTAATTCCGGAATATATTTTTGCAATGGTTCAACTTTTCCATCTTTGCTAATTGCAACTAAAGAATATCTTGTTGAATTTCTATCATAACTTTTACCACTTTCATCTTTCATTTCGTTCATTTCATCTGAATAGATTACTCCAACTTTTGTAATGTTTTGTGGGATTTTTCCGCCTAGCCATTTGCGGATATCATGCATATCATTTGCTCTTTCACTTAGCTCTATTTCTTGCAATATATTTGTATTTTTGGTTGTGCTTTCGTCATTTTTTTGTTGTTCTTGACCTTTTCTACTGTTTTCTTGTTCATCCTTTTTACTTTCCAAATTACGTTTATTTTCATTTTGTTTTTTATTGTCTTTATTGTTATTCTCTCTATCTAGTTCTAAAATCCTTACATCTCTGATATGACTTCTTTCTATTCCTAATTCCTCTATGTATTTATCAATTTCTCTAGTTTCTTTTGCTGCACTTTCAATATCTTCTCTATCTAATCCATCTATTTTGTCTTTAATTTGTGCACTTAATTCATTTTCTAATGTGTTTTGTTTCTCTGCTTTGTCTTGCTCCATTACTCCTAATTTTTGAAGTGCTGCTATTACGTATGAATTTTCTCTCATGATAATATTTCCGTATTTTACTACATTTGTGTTCAATTCTCCTATTTGACTATTTCCAATATAATATTCATACTCATACTTATTTTGTGGATTCTGAACTACTGTTACTTCAATGTTTTTTCCGTTTAAATTAATTTTCATTTTCAAATTCCTCCTTTTTGGACATGCCAAATTGAACAAAAATTGTTCAAAAGGGACAGACCCTATATTTTAATAAA
Organism: uncultured Clostridia bacterium; assembly: GCA_944388775.1. Lineage (GTDB taxonomy): Bacteria > Bacillota > Clostridia > TANB77 > CAG-508 > CAG-269. Next base: position 2,700 of record CALXKC010000027.1, read on the forward strand.
AAAGATGTGTCCCAATTTGGACATTTTTGTCCATTAGGAAACGTCCCCAAATGGACAAGCCACCAAATCATAATCTTTAGAATCAACAATTTTGCATTTTATAAATTGATGTAAGTATTTAGTAGGGTTTTCTTCTTCACATTTTATATATACTAATCCATCAATATCTGGCACGTCTTGCATTGTTCTTCCTATTAGGTATTTTCCATCAAATGATATGTTTTCAACTAATACTTCACATTCTTTTCCTATTTTTTCTTTCATTTTTTCTGCTGCGATTTTTTGTTGTGCTTTCATGATTTTATTATATCTTGCTTTTTTTGTATTTCCATGTATCTGCTCTGGAAGTTTAGCTGCTGGTGTGCCATCTTCTTTTGAGTACATAAATGTTCCTAGTCTATCAAATTTTGTTTCTTTTACAAATTCTAATAAATCTTTAAAGTCTTCCTCTGTTTCGCCAGGAAATCCTACAATTAGACTTGTCCTTATTATTGCATCTGGAATTTTATTTCGTATTTTACTTATTATTTCTCTAATTTGTTTTTTATTTGTTTTTCTATTCATTTTTTTCAATATAGTATCACTAGAATGTTGAATTGGTATATCAAAATATTTTGCTATTTTATCATTTTTTGCAACAACTTCTATTAATTTATCTGTTATTCCTTCTGGATAAGAATATAAGAAACGTATCCATTTTAATTCTTTAATTTGGCATAATTCTTGTAATAGTTCTGCTAATTTACTTTCTCCATATATATCAATTCCATATTTAGTTGTATCTTGTGCTATTATTATTAATTCCTTTATTCCTTTTTTTGCAAGCATTTTCGCTTCTTCTATAATATCCTCTTTTTTTCTACTTACAAATGGTCCTCTTATATATGGAATTGCACAATATGTACATTTGTTGCTACATCCTTCTCCGATTTTTAGATATGCATAATCTTGTCCAGTTGTGATAGTTCTTTCTAAAAATTGCTCTTGTGTTAGCATTGGCATTTTAGGAATTTCTGTTATTTTTTTGCTGCTTTTTTTCTTTTTTATTACAATGTCTCTTTTTATTAAATCTTCTATTTGTTCCCATAATGTATCATAATCTTCTATTTTCACAAACAAATCTACTTCTGGTAATGCTTTTATGAGTTCATCATAATATCTTTGCACTAAACATCCCATAACTATTAAATATTTGCAATTTCTATTTTTGTATTCTGCCATTTCTAATATTGTATTTATTGCTTCCTCTTTTGCAGATTCAATAAATCCACAGGTATTTATTACTAAAATATCTGCTTTTTCTTCATTATTTACAATTTTGAAATTATGTCTTTTAAACATTCCTATTGTTGCTTCAGTATCTATTAAATTTTTGCTACATCCAAGTGATACAAATCCTACATTCATTATTTTCAACCTTTCTTTGGAAAAGCGGGATTAGGGGACGGGGCTTAAAATCCCTATTTTTATTTTATTTGTTAAAGGTCCGTCGCTCTTTCCCTAAAAACAGGGATTTTAAGCCCCGTCCCCTAATCCCGCTTTTCTCCTAGTGTGATATTATGTGCTTTCTCGTCAACTCCATCAAATCTAACTTTGTAAATCCCTCAATTTGTACTTTACTTCTATCTTTTTTAATTTCTTCTTTTAGCAATTTTTCGATTTTTTCTCTATTTTTTTCATCTTTCATGTCAATATAGTCAATTATTATTATTCCTCCAATGTCTCTTAACCTTAATTGTTTTGCTATTTCTATTGTAGCTTCTTCATTTACTTTGTATATTGTTTGCTCTAAGTTCTTTGTTCCTGTATATTTTCCTGTATTGACATCTATTGCAGTTAATGCTTCTGTTTTATCAATTGTTATGAAACCTCCGCATTTTAGCCATATTTTTCTGTTCTGCATTTTTTCTATTTGCTTCTCTAAATCATATTTTTCAAGTATATTTTTTGATTTGTCTAATTCTATCTTTGTATTTTGGTATTCTTTATTTTCTTTTTTGTACTCCTCTAATTTTTTTAAGTCTTTTTGAGTATTTACTATTATTTTGTCTATTTTTTCATCAGCTAAATCTAATAGCATTTTTTCTATTAAACTTTCACTTTCATATAATAATTTTGGTTCATGTAATTCTGGGTCTACTGAAGTTTTTATAATGTTTTCCCATTTTTCTTCTACTTTTTTTATGTCTTGTATTATTTCTTCTCCTTTTCCTTCTGCAGATGTTCTTATAACTGCTCCATTTCCTTTACTTAAATTTTCTTTAACTAATTCTATTAATCGTTTTTGTTCTTTTTTATCTTCTATTTTTTGTGAAATAGTTATTATATCTGTATTTGGCATTAACGCTATATATTTTCCTGGTAAATTTATATGTGTTGATACTCTAGCACCTTTTTGGTCTGTGCTATCTTTTTTTACTTGAACTAAAATTTTCATATTAGGTTTCAATATTTCTGTTATATCTACATTATTATCCAGCGTTTCTTTTGTCTCATCTATTTTTCTCATTACATCTTTTAAGTGGATAAAACTATTTTTTTCACTTCCTATATCTACAAATGCTGCCTGCATACCTTTTATTATGTCTTTTACTATTCCTATATATATGTTACCTTCTTTTCTGATGTTTTCATTTTTATTTTCTTCGTAATATTCTATTAATTTTCCATTTTCTATTAATGTAATTATTGCTTTTTCTTTTTGTCTTTGTATTATAATTTCTGTCATAAAATCTTTTCTCCTTTTTGCTTTATTTTGAAACAATTTGACACGTCCCTAATTGAACAAATTCATTGCTTTGTCCATTCCGTTTTTGATTATTTCTATTACTGCATCTTTTGCTACATCTGTGCTCTTCTCTAAAATTTTTTTATCTTCTTCCGGAATTTTTCCTATTACATAATTTATTAAATCTCCTTTATGCTCAGGTTTTCCAATTCCTATTCTTACTCGTGGAAATTTTTCAGTTCCTATTTCTTTTATTACTGATTTCATTCCATTATGTGTTCCTGGCCCTCCGGTTTTTCTTAGTTTGATAATTCCTGGTTCTATATCTATATCATCATATATTATAATTAAGTTATCTGTATTTAATTTATAAAAATCTATTATTTCTTTTATGCTTTCTCCACTTAAATTCATATATGTTTGTGGCTTTAATAAAATAACTTTTTCTCCTTCTATTATTCCTGTTCCATATATTCCCTTAAAATTTGTTTTTGAGAATTCTATATTATATTTTTTTGCTATTTTATTAATTGTATCAAATCCCATGTTATGTCTTGTATTTGAATATTCTGGTTCCGGATTTCCTAATCCTACAATTATATACATTTTGTTTTCTCCTTGACTTTTATCATAAATTATTTCACTTATTTCACTATTATATATTTTAACCTTTTTTTTGAATTTTGGCAAGTTTATAAGTTTTTTTGCAAGAAAAAAGCACCTTTAAAAAGTGCCTTTATTTACTATATACGTAAAATCTCTGATTTTCCCTATATAATTATTCTGCTGATTCTTCTGATTTTTCTTCAGCTTCTGGTGCTTCATAAGCTTCTAAGATAGCTTTTTGAATCTTCTCTCTTGTTTCAGCATTGATTGGATGAGCTATATCTTTAAATTCTCCATTTGGAGTTTTTCTACTTGGCATAGCTATAAATAATCCATTTTGGCTTTCGATAACTTTAATATCGTGAACTGCGAATTCGTTATCGAATGTTACAGAAGCAACAGCTTTCATTCTGTTCTCTGAATTTACTTTTCTTAAACGTACATCTGTGATTTGCATTTTAAAATGCACCTGCCTTCCCTAAGATTAATTTTGTACATATCGTTTAATTCTATGTACATTTATATTATTCTTCATAAAAAACTTTTTTCCTTCTTTTTTTACAAAAAAGTTATATTTTATTATAGAATTATTTATAAAAATTGTATACTTTTGTAAATTATTTAATTAATATCTTACAAAATAAATTATTAGACCTCCAACTATTGCAACAATAAAACCTAATATCTTCAATCCATTTGTTGCCTCATTTTGATCACCAAAACCAAAAAACTTTTTTGTCAAGATTCTGGCATCATAAATCATTATTATACCTAATAATACTATTAAAATCCCTATCAAAATTCCTATTGCTTGTAACATTTTTTATCAACATCCTTTTATTCTATCTATTCTAATAATACTATCTCACAAATCAAAAGTCAAGCAAATTAATAAGTATTATGATGCTTTTTTGTTTCTCAATTCAATTGCATATCTCATACTAATATCATTCACTTCTCCAGAAGAAATACGAGCAATTTCTTCTATTACTTCATTTTCTTCTAATAATTTTATTTTTGTCTTTGTTCTATCTACTGTTGTTTCTTTACTAATAAAATAGTTATAATCTGCCATTGCTGCAATATTTGGTAAATGAGATATACACATTACTTGATGTCTTTTTGATATAGATTTCAATTTTTTTGCTACTGAATTTGCAGCTTTTCCGCTAATTCCTGTATCAATCTCATCAAATATGATTACTGGTACGTTGTCTGTATCTGCTAATACTTTCTTTATTGCAAGCATTGTTCTTGACATTTCTCCACCTGATGCTATTTTAGTTAATTCTTTTTCATCTTCTCCTTTGTTTGTTATAATATAAAATTTCACAATATTTTTACCAGTTTTTAAATATTCATTTTCTAAATATTCTACCTTAACATTTATTTTTGCATTTTTCATTTCTAATTCTGCTAACTCTTGATTTATATTTTCACTTAATCTAATAGCATTTTCTTGTCTTAATATATTCATTCTATTTGCTAGAATATCCATTTCTTTTTCTACTTCTTTTTGTTCTTTTCTTAATTTGCTATTATATTCTTCTAAATTATCAATATGTTCAATTTCATCTTTTATTTCTTCATTATACTTCAAAATTTCTTCAATTGTATTTCCATATTTTCTTTTTAAAGAATAAATTAAATTCAATCTTTCCTCAACAAAATCTCTTTCTTCTTCATCAAAATATATATCGTTTTTATACTCATTTACATCTCTTGATAACTCTTGTAATTCATAATATATACTTTTCAAATCTGTGGATACTTTTTCATATTTATTATCAATCATCTCTATTTTTTCTAAAGCTCTAATTGCCATACTAATACTATCAATTCCACTTTCTGAAATTAAATTATCTGCCTCTTGAAGATTTCCGCACTATCTTTTCAGAGTTAACTATCAATTTTCTTTTCTCTTCTAGCTCCTCTTCTTCTCCTACTTTTAGTTCCGCTTCTTCAATTTCTTTTACTTGATATTGTAATAAATCTAATTTCCTTTGTCTTTCTTTTTCATCACCAAAATTATTTGCTAGTTCTTGCTTGATATCACAATATTTATTATATAACTCTTGATATCTTAATTTTTCTTTAGAAATTTTATCACCAATAAATCCATCTAAATAATTCAAATGTAATTTGCCATCTAATAGGTCTTGGTTATCATTCTGTCCATGTATCTCAATAAATTGTTTCATAAAGTTTTTTAACTCTGTTACTGTTACCATTCTTCCATTTATCTTACACATGTTTCTGCCATTTGCATATATTTCTCTTGAAACAATAATATTACCCTCTACTGAATTTTCATTTTCAGGCTCATATAAGCATAGTTCAACAAAAGAATATTTTTCTCCTTTTCTTATCATATCTTTAGAAAATCTTCCTCCAGATACCATTTGTAAAGAATCGATTATTAATGTCTTTCCTGCTCCTGTTTCTCCTGTTAATACATTTAGTCCTTGTTGAAAATCAATGCTTAAATCTTCTATTATCCCTATATTTTTTATATGTAAAGTTGTAATCATATTGTTTCCTCCTATCAATTTTATAGTTCGAAAAAATGTTCGTAATTATTGTATCTTCAATTTTAAAAATTGTCAATACTTTTTACGAACATTTTTTCATTTTTATACAAATTCTTCCCAAACTATATTAGCTAAATCAAGTCCTTTATTTGTCAACCTTATAGAATCACCATCAATTGTTATAAGTTTTTCATTAACCAACTTTTCAAGCTCTTTTCTAAACAAAAAAATAGGATTCTCCACAAACTTCTCTTTAAACTTTTGAATTGAAACACCCTCAATCTTTCTTAAGCCCAATAACATATATTCTTTTCTTTTATCTTCTAAACTTTGAACTTCATCAACAATTCTAATACCACTTTCTTCTAATTCACTTCTATTGTAAAAATCTTGTACATTAATATATTCCTCAATATTACTTGTATTTCCATATCTAACACCATTTAGATATGAATATGCGGCCAGTCCTAATCCTATATATTCTTTTTGTTCCCAGCAATTCAAATTATGTTTTGATTCTTTTCCTTTTTTAGCAAAATTCGATATCTCATAATGATTATATCCATTTAATTCTAATGTATTTTTCACATACCAATACATTTGTCTTTCTAATTCTTCGTCTGGCAATTGTAATTCTTTGTTATTTATCAATTTCTCCATTTTCGTATTTTCTTCTACAATCAAAGAATATACACTAACATGTGTTGGATTTAATTTTATAATTTCATTTAATGAATCTTTAACATCACTTATTGTTTGATTAGGTAATCCTATCATTAAATCAACATTTATATTTTCAAAACCAACTTTTTTCACTAAATTATATGTCTTCTTAAAATCTTCAAATGTATGTATTCTTCCAATTTCTTTTAAAAGCTTGTTATTTGTACTTTGCAAGCCAATACTTAAACGATTAATCCCTATTTCTTTATATTTTTTAATTTTCTCTTCATCTACTGTCCCAGGATTTAATTCTATTGTAATTTCTATATCTTCCCATCTAGTTTGATTTTTCGAAATTTTTTGTTTAATTTTTTCTAAAATTTCTTGTATCTTTTCGCTTGGTATCCTTGATGGTGTACCTCCTCCGATATATATTGTAGTTATATTATAATTTGACGAGTCATAACTATCAATTTCTCTTTTCACTGTTTCAACATATTTTTCTATATATCCCTCTTTGTTTGAAAAAGATACAAAGTCACAATAATAGCATTTTTGCTTACAAAAAGGAATATGTATATATATTCCTAGCTCTTTTCCTTGCATTATTTAAACTTCCTTTCTATACACAGGCAAAATTGTAATTATTTTTCAACTAGCTCCATTTGCTATTTCCATTATCTTCCTAAGCCTATAATTAACTCCAGACTTTCCTATTGGCACTTTTAACTTTTTTCCTAATTCTATCAATGGCATATCAGGATTTTCTAATCTAAGTAAAGCTATTTCTTTCAAGTTATCATCTAACTTTTTAAATTCACCATTTTCTTGCAATTTTCTAATTGCTGCAATCTGTTCAATTGATGCATTTATAGTTTTATTTAAATTAGCTGTTTCACAATTTACCAGCCTATTCACCTTTCCTCTCATTTCTTTTTGTATTCGTATATCTTCAAATTTCATAACAGCTTTTGCTGCACCAATTAGTGCCAAAAATTTAGATATTTCTTCTCCTTCTTTTAAATAGATATAATATTTATTTTTAGCCTCCATGTATTTTGCTTTTATTCCAAATTCTAAAAGCAATTTTAAAACTATATTCATGTTTTGCTCGTTTGTAACTTCCATTTCTAAATGATATTCTCTTTCTGGATTATTTATAGAACCTGCTCCCATAAATGTTCCTCTAATTATTGCCTTTTTTTCCTCTTGGTTTTCTGGTACTTCTTTAATTTTTACTGTCCCTTTGTCATATTCCACAAAATCTATTTCTTTTGTTTTTAATGTTATTACAAAGTTTTTTCCTACCATATCAATAGAATGGTTTATGTTTAAATTTGTCAATAATTTTGAAAAACGGTTTATGTTATAATCACTTTCTGTTGAAAATTTAATTTCTTTATTATTTACTATATTTATATTTCCAGATATTAAATATCCAACTAATTCTTGTTTTACTATGTTTTTATTTGCCAAATTACTATTTTTGTTTAATTCTTGCTTTATATCAGATGAAAATGACATTTTCCTTCATCTCCTCTTACTACTATTAATAATTTTCGTCCATTAAATTGGTTAGCATACCTAATTTAGTAATAACGATTCTATCATTATCAAATAAATCTTTTTTACTATATGTATCAATATATTTTTCCTCTTTGTTGATTAAATCAATAACTTCATCTTTTTGGTCATATCCAATTTCTAAACATAGGTATCCTTTATATTTTAAATATTGATAAGCATTTCCTATGATTTTTTTATAAAAATCTAATCCGTCATTACCACCATCTAGTGCAATTATTGGCTCTCTTTTTACTTCTTTGTCTAAAGTTTTTATAACTTTTCTTTTTATATATGGTGGATTTGATACAATAATATCATATTTTTCTTCTGAAATGTTTTGAAATAAATCTGAACTAACAAATGTTATTTTATCTTCAACATTGTTATTCGTTGCATTTAACTTCGCAATACTTAATGCTTTTCTACTTATATCTGTTGCAGTTATCTGACTGCCTTCGATATATTTTGCAAGTGATACTGCAATTGCTCCACTGCCTGTACATAAATCTAATATTTTTTTTGCATTTATACTTTTAGCTAGTTTTATAACTTCTTCAACTAAGATTTCTGTATCTGGTCTTGGAATTAACACATTCTCATCTACATAGAACATTAATTTCATGAATTCTTGCTGATGTGTTATGTGTTGCAAGGGCACTCCTTCTATGAGTTTTTTTATTAGTTTGAAATAGTCTACATTTTGCCTTAATGTTAGCTGTTTATCATCATGTACTAATATGTATTCTCTTGGCCTATTTAATATATATTGCATTAGAAGTCTTGCTTTTAGGCTTGGCTCTTTTACGTCATTTGTTTTTAGTTTTATCATTCCTTTTCTCATTGCTTCTTTTATTTGCATATATATATCACCTACCTATCACATTTTTATTTTACTATAACATATCTAAAATATCAAGAATTTTTCAAGGTCCGTCCCTAAATCCCTAAAAAGAGGGATTTTTAGGTCCGTCCCCTTAATCCCTCTCTTCAAAAATCCTATTAAATTCTTGCTCATTAATCTTTTCTTTTTCAAGCAAAACATTAGCAATTGCATCTAACTTATCTCTATGTTCTTTTAATAAAGTTTGAGCATCATTATATGCTGTATCTATCAATATTTTTACTTCTTGTCCAATTTTATCACCAATATTCTCTCCAAACATTTGCATTTCATAAGGTTCTTTTCCTTGAAAATCTATTGGACCTAAAGTATCACTCATTCCATATTTTGTTACCATATCTCTTGCAATTTTTGTTGCAACTTCAATATCATTACTTGCACCTGTTGATATGTCATCTAATACCAATTTTTCTGCTGCTCTACCTCCAAGTAATGCTATTAATTTTTCTTGCATTTCTGTTTTTGAGATATAATATTTATCTTCATCAGATTTATACATTGTATATCCACCAGCAACTCCTCTTGGAATAATTGAAACTTCTTTTACATTAGTTTGTGTTGGTAGATATCTACTTACTACTGCATGTCCTGCTTCATGGTATGCAGTTAATTTTTTATCTTTATCTGACATTACTCTTGTACGTTTTTCTAATCCAACTGTTACTTTTTTAACAGCTTCTTCTATGTCATCTCTTTCAATTCCTTCATGTTTATTTTTCGTTGCTAATATTGCTGCTTCATTTAGAATATTTGCAAGTTCTGCACCTGTAAATCCAGCTGTATCTTCTGCCACACTTTCTAAATTAACATCATCTGATAATCTCTTATCCTTTGAATGTATTTTTAATATTTCCAATCTTCCTTTTAAATCTGGTGTTGGTATTGTGATTTGTCTATCAAATCTTCCTGGTCTTAATAGTGCTTTATCAAGCATTTCTGGTCTATTTGTTGCAGCAAGTACAATGATTGTTTCTTCTGAACTAAATCCATCCATTTCAACTAATAATTGGTTTAATGTTTGGTTATTTTCTGTTTCTGCTCCACTATTTGATGTTCTTCTTGAACCTATTGCATCTATCTCGTCTATAAATACTATACATGGTGCTAGTTTTCTTGCTTTTTCAAACAGTTTTCTTACTCTTGATGCCCCAAGTCCTGCAAACATCTCTATAAATTCTGATCCACTCATTGAAATAAATGGTACATCTGCTTCTCCTGCTATTGCTTTTGCAATTAATGTTTTTCCAGTACCAGGTTTTCCATATAGTAGAACTCCCCTTGGAATTTTTGCTCCCATCTTTGTGTATTTTTCTGGTCTTTTTAAGAAATCTACTATTTCTATTAATTCTTGTTTTTCTTCTTCTAATCCTGCCACATCTTCAAACTTTACCTTTGTTTTTCTTTCTGTATCATCATATACTTTTCCTTTTTCTCCTAATCCTTGCATCTTGAAAATCATGATAAATAATGCAAGCATTATGGCTGTTGGAAGTAAACTTACTATTACAGATGGAATTTGCGAAATAATACTTCTAGGTTTTTGTATTAATTCCATTTCATTTCCTTCTGCAATTCTTTGTTGTACTAATTCCATGAAACTTTCAGTGTTTGGAACTATAACTGTTTTTTCTTCATCAACATTTTTTTGTTTTACTTTTACTGTTGTACTTCCTACTGTCATTTCTATTTTTTCTATATTACCATAAGATATTTCTTTTATTAAATCAGTATATGCCATAGTGTTTTCTTCACTATCTTTTTGGTTTTGCATTAGATAAAATGCTAATCCAAATAATATGGCAAGTAAAACTAATAATAATATAATTAATGCCCACATTTTTTGTGATTGTTTTTTATCTTTAGGCTGTTTTTGCTTTTTACTCATTTTTTCAATTCCTTTCTTTTACTTAATATATTTTTTGTTTATTATTTATTTTCTTAACAAAATTTAAATTTTTTCAAATTCTCATTTACTATAATATTAAATTAAATAATTTGTAGTACCGCGTAGCGCTCAAACGAGCAAAAGCGAGTGCGATTGGAGCAACTTTCTTTCTATCAAAAGAAAAATATTGTTTTTCTTTTGATAATAAGTTGTTGCGACAACAAGGTACAAAAATATTTGATTTAATATTATAGTTAGTATCTTTAAGCTCCTGAACCTTGAGGCTCTTCTCCCTGCTTTCCACTTTGTTTTTTCTCTTTTTTCTCTTCTTTTCTATCTTTCTCTTTTCTTTCCTTTTTTTCTTTTTCTCTTTGTTCCTTCTCTTTTTCCTCTTCCTCTTTTTGTTCTAATTCTTTCTTAACAATTTGTTGAGCCTCTACCAATTTCATTAATTCTGCTTGTCTTTTAATATACTCTGACTTTAATAAGAAAATTGCAGATATCAAGTAAATTGCAGCAACTGTAACATACATTACTTGGAAATATTCCATAGCAAATGGTACAAATATATTAATTGCAATATACATCATATTTAGTATTGTTGAAAGAGTTAATGAATATACAGCCATATTAAATACAGCTACAAATCTCATTCTTATTTTTGCAATCCATGTTACTAAATATCCAAATACTGCTAAGAAAACTGCATTTGATAGTGTTGTTAATAAATACATTGAAAAACTATATACAAATATTGTTAAAAATATACTTATATAAAAATTGTACATTTGAGAACTATTTATATAATTTATTAAATCTTGTTTATTAAACTCTGTAATTCCTATTTGATTTAACATTTGATCATATTCATAGCTAATTGTTCCTGAAATACTACTTGTTTTTACTATAACTCTATTATTCAAAACAACGATTCCATCACCGCTTTGTTCTATCTCAGAAATGTATTGATTTACTGTTTGTTGATCTTCTGTTTTTGTATCTATAATTGCTTTTCCTACATATGAATCTTCTGCTGAAATAGTAATTGGATCTTCAGAATCAACACTTAAAATACCATCACTATATGAAAATTCAGGAAATTCATTTTGCAAATACGCTACTCCTTCTTGTAATATTTGATATGCTTGATACATTGAACCAAAACATATTATAATTGCAAGAATTGCTACTACTTTGCAAATATATGAAAATGCTTTTCCTAAGCCTTGTGCTGCCATTTCTGGATATCTCTCTATTTTTGTGATTGAATACCAAACTTTTTTGAAAAATCCTTGTCTTTTTACTTTTTCGTTTTCTACTTTTTCTTTAATTTCTTCTTTATTGTTGTTCTCTTCCAACTTTTCTCATCCCTTTCTATTACCTATAATCCCTTTCAATGCTTGAATCTACAAACTTTGGATTAATAGCAAAAATTGCTTTATCTCCTATTTTTACATCCTTACCTGTAACATCACATGTAACATGATATGTTCCTATTCTACCTAGTACCTTACAATTTTGATTATTCAATTTCACATATTTAGCCTGTTTTTTAAAAAAATCTTTCACATCTCTTACAATATACCTTAGCTTATCAACTGTCCTGAACATATCTCTATCATTTGTTATATTTATTCCATCCATATATCCACAAGGTACAATTGCAACTTTAGTATCTTTTTTTGTAATAAATGTATTTGAATATCCGATGTTAAATCCTTTTGGAAGTTCTTTTATTTCAGATACTTCAGACTCTATATATCCAATCTTTTTTAGTCCTAAAGTATTAGAAAAAGATAATCTTCCTAAAAATGCTGAACCAACACGTACCGCGTTTAAATGCATATATGGAAATTTTACAAATGCTGATGAGTTACATATATGTAATATTCCAGTTTGTATATCATTCATTTTTAAGACTTCGATTACATCAATAAATCTTTTAAATTGTAGTTTAGTATATTTATCATTAAAAAAGCTAACGGAAAAATGAGAAAATGTGCCCTGAATTTCTATATTTTTCATTTCTTTCAAAGCCTGTATCATTTCTTCTCTGTTTGAGTATATAAATCCATATCTTCCAAAACCTGTATCAATTTTTAAATGTGCTTTGATTTTTTTATTCTTCTCTTTTGCTACTTCTTCTGCTATTTTAATATCATTTTGTGAACCTATTGTGATAATAATGTTATTATCTACTAATTTTTCAACATCTTCCCTTATAGCAGTTGATGAAAGCATTAATATTTTTTCTTTTATTCCACTTTTTCTCAATAATAGCGCTTCATCTAATGTTGAAACTGCAAAGAAATTGATTCCATTATCAATTAAAAACTTTGTGTATTCTACAATTCCTAATCCATAACCATTTCCTTTTACTACAGCTATAATAGTTAATGGTTTTCCATTATCATCTTGTCCACTTTTTTTGCTATGCTCTTTTATCTTTTCTATATTATGTCTTAAATCTTCTTTATTTATTACTAACTTATTCATTGTACATTTTCCCTTCGAAACATATTTTATTTTTTCTTGTTTTTTAATTTCATTTTGAATTGTCTTAATGTTCTAAATGTTTTTTCTGAAAAACGATACAATTTATATGTTAATGGCTTATATGGCATGTAAACTTCCCCAATAAATTCTGTAAATGTAGCTCCAAAGCCTTGCTTAAATCTATATAATCCATATTGTGGATGGTTTTCATCAACTACTCCTGAAACACCTCTAAAGTCATATATATCATCATGTCTTGCTATTGCCATCTTAATCATTTCCCATTGCAATAAATAATTAGGCATCAAATTTCTATGTTGATTACTACTTGCACCATACAAATACCAAGTTTTATTTCCATAGAAAATTGGAATAACTCCTGAAATTGGCTTTCCATCATAATATGCCATTAAAACTTTCATATGGTCACCTAGGCAATCATACATTTTTTCAAAATACTCTAATGGTCGAATTATAAATCCATCTCTTGCTCCTGTTTCTATCATTATTTTATGAAAGTCTTTTAAATCTTCTCTTGTTCCTTCTTTTACTGTAACACCTTTTCTTGATGCTAGTCTGATATTATATCTCCATTTTTGTTTAAATCCTGCCATTATTTCTTCTTCTGTCTTACCTTTAATGTCTAATCTGAATACATATCTTGGTTGAATTTCATCTTTAAAATCTTTTGCATCATCTTTTATTTTATATCCTAAGTTAGTTACAACATCTCTAAATGTTTGGTCATCACTAACTATATCTGGTTCTATTCTTAATACAAATGCATTATATTTTTTTGCTAGTTCTTTTGCTCCGTCTGTTAATTGTTTCATTACTGATATATCATGTATGTCACAAACTGGTCCTCTTGATGAATACATTAGGTTTCCGAATATTGGCATTTTTCTAATCCATACACATAGTGATCCTATTATATTTCTATCTTCGTCTTCTGCTAGTATTACTTCTGGTTTCCAGTTTGGCTTTTTTACCTCAGCCCATTCTAATGATTGTTGAAAGTTACATCTTTCATGTCCTTCTAGAAATTTTTTATATTCTTTTTTTGATTCTTCATCTGTTACGAATCTCATTTTTTTATTTTTCCTCCTTGATTTTAGTATGTTTTATTTTATTTTTTCTATTTTTTATATTATTTACATTATATTCGTATTTTACACTATATCACAAAATTTTACAAGTAATTTATTTGGTTTTGTAGATTATTGTTTTAGAATTCAAATTAATTAAAAGATTCTCATATAAATTTAACAATTTATTTATACATAGTCATTCAAAAAATAAGTAGAGAAAAATAAATCTCTACTTATTATACAAAGAATAACCATCAATAACAGACACTAAAAACATTTTTATAAGTCCCAAGATTCCATTATATTTCCAAAAGCATCACTTGTTACATCAGAAATTATGACACATTCTCCTTCAAACCAATCTATAACCGGATGAATAATCAATGCTCCTACAATAATAAGTATTTTAATCCATAACTCTATTGGAAGCATAAAATCCAACACGACAAATGCAACAAAGATTATAGTATTGAAAATTAATGGTAACGAATTTGTAACATTTGGTACACGTAAAAAGATATTATTGCCAGTACAATCCGGTGCTAGAAGGATTGAAACAACTGTAATCACTGCAGTTATAACAGTCCATTTAAAGCTAGTAACAATTGCTAAAATCAGTAATATAATATGTATTCCAAAATATATATATGAAAAAATCACATTTTCAGAATCTAACATAAAATATCCATAAACAAATACTGTTACATAGTGAATTACTGAAAGTACAGTAAACATTAATGCTATTTCTGGTTTCAGCCACCATAATAACATTAAATTCATTACAAGCGATAAGAAATAATACCATTGTTCATTTCCTTCACCTATAAATCCAACCTCTCCTCCTACAATACACCGATAAATATTAACAAGTAGATTTTGCATAATTTTTACATCTCCTTTTTAATATAAAAATAGCTATAAGATTTTGTCTGTTAATAATGTTATCTTTATTTATATAATCAGCATATTTGCTGTTTAGGTTTCATTTTATTATATTTTACGTAAAATTTCAATATTTTTTAGCTATTTTCTTTCCTTATAACCTGTTTAATGGTATCTATCAAAATAGCAATTTATTAAAGTTAATATTATATGAATATTTATTGGAATTATACATTTTACAAATTAATTATTTTTTCTATAATCTCTTTATCTTCTATTTTATTAATTCCAAAACATTTCTTACCTAGGTCTTTTATTGAAGCTCCTAAGTGATACATTTCTTTACTATCTATTACTATAAATCTATCATGAAATTTATTCGTTTTAGCAACTTTTAATATAGGATATTCTTTATTAAATTTTTGAATATCTATATTTTGGATATTACTTTTGTTAGATGTTAAGATTACTACTTCTACATTATTTTTCTTTTTAGTTAACATTTTTAAAACACTATCATCAATATAGTTGTCTATAATTAGTATTTTTTTATTTGCTTTTTTTATAATATCTATAATTAAACTATATGCATCATAAATTTGACCTTCGAAAAATACTCTTTGCTTGATATTTTCTTCAAGTTGTAATTGGTCAAATATTATATCAAACTTTTTATCCTGTTCTGATAATTTATTTTCTACGCTTGTTAATCTTTCAAATACTTGTCCATTCATCATTAAAAATTTTCTCATTTCAATAAATGCTTTCATAATATTTACACTAACACTTACTGCAATATCACTTTTTAATAAAGCTGATAACATTGCTATTCCTTGTTCTGTAAATACATAAGGTAAATATTTTCGATGTTGCCCTCTTCCATTTTTGTTTAAGGTGACAAATTGACACCTTAAAACTTCAAATTCATTTTCATTTAATTGAAAACAAAATTCTTCTGGAAATCTTTCTATATTTCTCTTTACTACACGATTCACATACTTAGTTTCGCAATGATATATATTTGCTACATCACTATCTAGCATTACTTGTTTTCCTCGTATCGTATAAATTAATCTTTTAATATCTTCAATAGCAAATTCATTTTGAATTACTAATTTATTTTCTTCCATATTTTCACATCCTTGTTTTAAACTATATATAGTTTAAAACATTTGTTTGTATTTGTCAAGCATTTTTCCAAAATTTGTATATTTTTTTATCACCCCAACATTTATTATAGAACCAGAACAAAAAACTTACGAATCACATTAATTCGTAAGCTTTCTAATCTGGAGCGTTTAGGGAGGTTATTTGCGAAAAATATGCTTCATTCTCAAAGTGTTCCTCCCTTATTTTGCTCAAAAAAATAATTCGATTCATCAACCGTTGCATAAATTATAACATAATAAAATTATTTTTCAATAGCTATTGCCAAATAAACAAATGTTTGATATAATGTTGCCAAAAATTATAAGGAGCAAATATTATGGACGAAAATGAAATTAAATTGAAGAATAATGCAATCATTCACAAAGACAATTCCTTAACTAGATTAGATTTATCCTTTCTTAAACATATAGAATTAAATGAATACAAAAAAAGTGATCTATTAGCATATTGGATACATGACTTTTCCGAATATCACGATGAAGAAAGAACTTTCAATATTGCAAAATCTGGTATGTACTCTCGTGGCGATGTAATAAAAGTAAACTTGGGTTTTAATATTGGAAATGAATTAGGAGGATTACATTATTGTATTGTACTAAATAAATATGATAATACCAGAAATGGAGCATTAAATGTTATTCCATTAACATCTAGAAAAGATAATAAAAAATATGATTCTTCTTCTGTAAATCTTGGAAAGGAACTTTATATTGTTTTTCAAGACAAAATTGAAAAGGAAAAACAGAAATTGCAACAAATATTAAGTGAATTAGAAAAGATAGAAGATATTCCTATTAACATTCAAAATATAATAGAAAAAGAACAAAAATATATTGAAAAAATGGAAAGAGAAATCAGTAAAATGAAAAAAGACAGTATTGCTTTAATTAATCAAATAACGACAATTAGCAAACAAAGAATTTTCAAGGATACTGTACGAAGAAACGTAAAAATATCTAGTGAATCACTTGATTTAATTGATAAACAAATTATTAAATTTTTTACAAAATAGTTATAGTACTTAAAAAGGAGAGTTGCTAGAACTCTCCAAAATCATTTAGGCTCCCGTCTTACTACAAAAGTAGTAGAGGGTTAAGTTAAATATATTTTAACATATAATATTTAACTTGTCAAACTAAATTGACACTAATATTATATGTTTCTATTACCAAAATATACAAATATAAAAGATAAAAGATAGAATATTGCTTTATAGCATATAATATGTTATACTTAATACAGTTCATAAGGACTTTTTATACACCTTTTCAACTAATTCTATAAGGAGGAAACATTATGAATCGGGAAGAGTTGGATTTTGTATTAAAGCAAAATGATTATTTAGAAGGTGGAACCAAAGAAGCGTGTATTAAAGTAAGAGATTTCTTACATCACGCAACAAATCCGGGAAACCAAATTCATTCAGCACTTTCTTGTATAACGGCTGATGAATTTATGGAAGCAGTACAGATTCTTATGGCATTTGCTTTCAGCCAAGAAGATACAGTTCCTGAAAGATGGAATTGTGATAATGATTGTTGTATGGCATCAAATATCTTATGCCCCGGTGAGTGTAATATCGATAAATCCTCTAATAAAATATGTCCATTTTTTATGGATGAAGGACTTATTTGATATTAGACTGCAGTACTATTATAAGAAATAGTTACTGCAGTCTATATTTATTTAAACTAATAATTTTTTGTCATTTATTTACAATATTTTATTAAAACTAAAATGGTTTTTAATTAAATTTTTTATATTAAACTTTTTCAAAATTTGCAGATAAATAATTTATTTTTTTATGACATATTACATATTTTTTAAGGGTTTGGGACTTGTCCCACAATTCGAATTTTGACTAGGGAGGAAAAATTCAGTGCTTGTTAGGAAATATAAAGGAGTACAAAAATCATTCTTACTTTAAATTTTTCCTCTAATTTTTTTCTTTTTGATTACTTATTATTGCACCAATTTTATAATTTTCTTTCTTACTTTTTGAAAATTTTTTATCATTTTTCACCGCAACTAATCTTATCAATTTTTGTTTTTCTTTATTTAATTTTATTTCAATTTCTTCATCATTTTTATTTTTATTTTTTGAGAATAATTCGTAAAACTCTATTTCAAATTCTTTATTTAATCTTTGTATATAATCATCTAATTGTTCTTGATTTATATTTACACTTGTCCTAATTTCTTTTTCTTCTTCATTTACTTCAATAGGCACATAAATATCTGCAACTCCCAATTTAAAAAACTTTGTTAATTGATCAATATAACTACTTCTAAAATTTATTTTATCAATATAAAATTCTCCGTTTTTTATCTTTTAAGAGTGTCATTGACTCAATAAATTTTGAAATAAATTCTTGTTTTTCTACTTTTGATTTATTATTCCATTCTTGTTTCAAAATATCATTTAACTGGTTAGTTCTTATAAGTTTCTCTCTTTCTATATCTCTATCAGCCATTAATTGTTGTGGTGTAAATGATAGATGATTTATATTTAACATTTCAAATTTTTTAGTTTCTAAAATATTAATTTTTTCTTCAATTATTTTATAATCTTCTGAAAAATCTTCCATTTCAACTATTCCACCTAAATAGGCTTTTTTTATTCTTTCTTTTTGCTTTTCTAATGTATCAATTTCTTGTTCTAATTTTTCTGTTTTTATTTCTTTTTTGTCAGCCAGTATTGGTAAAAAATATTTCTTTACTGACATATCATATTCTACTAATTCAAGTATAAATCTTTGTAAGCATTCTTCGATTTTATCTTCTCTGTAATATATCTTGCAATGTTCACAATTATAGTACATATATTTTTTCTTTGTTCCTCCAGAACCTTTGCATTTCATTATTCTGGTACATTTTGGACATTTTAGTTTTTGAAAAAATATATAAACTCTATCTCTAGCATAACTTCTTTGATTTTTTTCTTTTTGATGTTGTGCTTCTTCCCACATAGCACGACTAATTATTGGCTCTACCACATTCATAAA
>CALXKC010000028.1 GCA_944388775.1 uncultured Clostridia bacterium
TTTTCAATTGTACCACCATAAAGTTTAGTCCATGCCCATGCTTCTTCTAAGAATTTTTCTCTTCCTAAATCTTGTTTTGTTTTTCCTTCTTCTTTTAATTTTTGAACAACTTTCATTTCTGTAGATATTGATGAATGGTCTGTTCCTGGAAGCCATAATGTATTGAATCCTTGCATTCTTTTATATCTAATTAAAATGTCTTGTATTGTATCATCTAATGCATGCCCCATGTGAAGTTTTCCTGTTACATTTGGTGGTGGCATCATTATACAAAAACTTTCTTTTGTTTTATCCATGCTAGGTTTAAAATAACCTTTTTCCTCCCACTCTTTATACAATCTGTCTTCAAAATCTTTTGGATTAAATTTACTCTCCATAATTTTTCCTCCTTTACCGGGATTAGGGGACGGTCCTCTAAATCCCTGTTTTTAGGGATTTAGGGACGGACCTTTAATCTCCTTAATTTTAAATAAAATTATTTAACTAGAAAAATGTGCAAGATGCTGATTTTCATTTGTTTTAGTTCAAAAAAGCCCCTATGCATATATATACATAAGGGCGAATTTCTTCACGGTACCACCTTAATTATAAATTGACTCTTAAATGTTACTAAAACAAAATCTAAAATTTAATTATCAAATTTACATCTCTTTAGCTTTTAACGTTGCTTAAACGGATATAACTACTCTTCCTTTTACGGTTTTCAAAATATCAACTAAAAAAGCTACCTTCCATTTATCCTTTTCTTAAGAAGCTCTCAGCCTTTGACTTCTATTCTCTTTAAAGTCAGTATAAATGTACTCCTCTTTTTTATTGTTTTTATATATGATATTAGTATTATTGCACATTTTTTCAAATTTTACAAGTAGTTTTTAATTATTTTTCAAACTTTCAAAATCTATCCGCTCTTCAACTTCAAATTGGCTATTATACAAATCAGCATAAAATCCATTTTTAGCAAGCAATTCTTCATGAGTACCTTGCTCAACGATATCTCCATGGTTCATAACCAAAATTAAATCTGCGTTTTTAATAGTTGATAATCTATGAGCAATAATGAAACTTGTTCTACCTTTCATAAGATTATCCATAGCTGATTGTATTTGAATTTCAGTTCTTGTATCAATTGAACTTGTTGCTTCATCTAAAATCAATATCTTAGGATTTGCAAGTATAACTCTTGCAATTGTAAGCAATTGTTTTTGTCCTGCAGATATATTTGTTGATTCTTCATTTATCATAGAATTATATCCATTTGGAAGTGTTTTTATGAAGTGATGAACATGTGCTGCTTTGGCTGCTTCCACAACTTCTGTATCTGTTGCATCTTCTTTACTGTATTTAATATTATCTTTTACAGTTCCACCAAATAACCATGTATCTTGTAGAACCATACCAAAGATTTTACGAAGCTCTCCTCTATCGAAATCTTTTACATTATGACCATCAACATCAATTTCTCCAGAATTAACATCATAGAATCTCATTAATAGTTTTACCATAGTTGTCTTTCCTGCACCTGTTGGTCCAACTATTGCTATTTTTTGACCTTCTTTTACATCTGCATTGAAGTCATTGATAATCATCTTATCTGGGTCATAACCGAATTTAACATGTTTAAATTCAACATTTCCTTTTAATTTTGATGTATCAATATTTCCTTTTGCAGTTATAACTTCTTCTGGTTCTTCCAAAAATTCAAATATTCTTTCTGCAGCAGCTGCCATTGCTTGCAACATGCTTGATATTTGTGCTATTTGATTTATCGGCTGAGTAAATTGCCTATTATATTGTATAAAACTTTGAATATTACCTACTGTAATTGTTCCACTTACTGCTAAATATCCTCCAGCAACTGCAACTCCAACATAACCAATATTTGCTATAAAATTAGTAATAGGATGCATTAATCCTGATAAAAATTGTGATTTCCATGCTGATTTATACAATTCATCATTTGCTTTTTCAAAGTCATTTGTTACTTTTCCTTCTGCATTAAATACCTTTACTATATTTAATCCACCATAAATCTCTTCTACTTGGCCATTTACATGTCCTAAATAATCTTGTTGTCTAACGAAATACTTTTGAGATTTGCTTACTATAAATTTAACTAAAACTGCTGTAATTGGCAATATAACCAAAGATATCAATGTCATTTGCCAACTTATTGAAAGCATCATTACAAGTATTCCTATAATTGTACAAACTGATGTTATTATTTGAGTAATACTTTGGTTAAGGTTCATACTTAATGTATCAATATCGTTTGTTATAACTGACAAAACCTCTCCGTTAGTCTTTTTATCAAAATATTTCATTGGCAATTTATTTATTTTTATAGCTATATCATTTCTTAATTTATATGTAATCTTTTGTGTAACTGTTGTCATTGTAAATCCTTGAACGAAGGAGAACAATGCACTAATTATATATAAAGCAATTAATGTTAAAGCAATTCCGTCCAACTTTGCCAAAATCTATTCCTGAACCGCCAGATAATTTGCTCATTAATCCATTAAATATCTCTGTTGTAGCATTTCCCAAAATCTTTGGTCCTACTATTGTAAAGATTGTACTTCCTACTGCAAATAATATTACAACTAATATCGCAATTTTATATTTTGCCAAATATGATTTAATCAATTTCTTAGTTGTTTTCTTAAAATCTTTTGCTCTTGCTGTTGTTTGATGACCTCTTCCCATAGGTCCTCCCATTGGTCCTGGCATTTACTCTCCTCCTTTCTCACCTAATTCTTCTGCAGATAATTGTGATAAAGCAATTTGTCTATATGTTTCATTGTTTTTCATTAATTCTTCATGTGTTCCTATTCCTACCATTTTACCTTCTTCTAGAACAATTATTTTATCTGCATTTAAAATTGTGCTTATTCTTTGTGCAACAATAATTACTGTTTTATCTTTTGTTTTTGTTGATAATGCTTCTCTTAATTTGCTGTCTGTTTTAAAATCTAATGCTGAGAAACTATCATCAAATACAAATATTTCTGGGTCTTTTGCAATAGCTCTTGCAATTGATAAACGTTGTTTTTGTCCTCCTGAAACATTTCCTCCACCTTGTGCAATTGGGTCTTGATATTTCTTTTCTTTACCTTCAATAAATTCAGTTGCTTGAGCAATTTCTGCTGCCATAATCATTTGGTCATCAGACATATTTTCATCTGAATACTTGATATTTGATTCTATTGTTCCTGAGAATAATATTCCTTTTTGTGGTACAAATCCTATAATATCTCTTAAATCTTTTTGAGATACATCTTTAACATTTACACCATCAATACATAATTCTCCACCTGTTACATCATAAAATCTTGGTATTAGATTTACAACTGTCGATTTTCCACTTCCAGTACTTCCTATAATTGCTGTTGTCTTTCCTGGTTCTGCTGTAAAGTTAATATCCTCTAAAATTTCAGTATCTGCATCTGGATATCTAAATGATACATTTTTAAATTCAACTAATCCTTTTTTAGATGGGTCAAATTTCTTTGTTTCTTTCTTATCTTTTATACTTGGTTCTCTATCAATAACTTCATTTATACGTCTTGCAGAAACTGCTGCTCTTGGAAGCATAATAGAAATCATTGAAATCATTAAGAATGCCATTACAATTTGCATTGTGTATTGGATAAATGCCATCATGTCACCAACTTGCATTACACCTTGGTCAACATTGTGTCCTCCAACCCATACAATTAATACCATAATTGAGTTCATTATAAACATTAGAAGTGGCATCATCATTGACATTGCTCTGTTTACAAATATATTTGTTTTCATTAAATCTTTATTTGCATCGTCAAATCTTGCTTCTTCTTTCTTTTCTTTATTAAATGCTCTAATTACTGGTATACCTGTTAAGATTTCTCTTGAAACTTCATTTAGTTTATCAACTAAGTCTTGCAATTTTCTAAATCTTGGCATTGCAACTGCAAATAATGTGGCAACAATAAATAATATTGCAATTATCGCTACTCCTATAATCCACGCCATTGAGTTGTCTGCACTTGTTAAGACTTTTACAAATCCACCTATACCAATAATAGGTGCATATACAACTACTCTAAATAATATTGCTATAAGTTGTTGAATTTGTTGGATATCGTTTGTGCTACGAGTAATTAGTGATGCTGTTGAAAATTCATTTAATTCAGCATTTGAAAAGCTGATTACTTTCTTGAATACTTTATCTCTTAAAGTTTTACCTAATCTTGCTGCAACTCTTGAAGATAAGAACATTATTGAAACAGCTGATATCATACTTACAAGTGCTACTCCTAGCATTTGGAATCCAGATAATAAGATATAATCATTTTGAATTTTATCTGTGTCAACACCTAAGTTTTGATATATTTGTTTTATTGATGAAACTGCTGCTTGCTCTTTTATAGAATCACTCATTGAATTAATTTGTTTTGTAGCTTCTTCAAGCATTTGATTTCTTTGTTCTTCAGGCATTTGAGATATTATTGTCATCTCTAGGATAGGACTAACCATAACTGTTTCTAAATTTGATTTTTCTTCATCTTCTAAATCATTTAATACATAAATAGTATCATTTTCTACATTATAGTCCTTGCCTAAATATTTGTTGATTATTTTTTCTTGTTCTTCATTAGGTTCTGAACTTACTAATGTATAGTTATTTAGAATTTCATCATCATTTTCTGTAAATAACAATATTTTGTCCATATCTTCTTTAGATATGATGTCAGGTACAGAACTTACAATTCCACCTGCTTGTATACCTTCATTGACTATTTTTGAAGTATAGTCTGGTAATGCTAAGTCTGCTGCTGCTTGCACACATAGTAAAATTACAATTGCTATTACAGAGCCTAAGGTTTTTTTCAGGTTTTTTAATACTTTAAGCATTTTTCTTCTCCTTTCTTTTTTTGTCTCATTGGGGACGTTTCTTTTTGAGACATTTTGTCTCAAATGGACCGTTTCCTGATGAGACATTTTTAACTTTTTCCGTATTTTTTAATTCTATATTCTTTAATATTATTTGTCAACCGGTGAATTGTGAATTTTTTGTGAAATCTACAACGTAAAAAGGCATTGGTATTTAAATCCAATGCCTTTTTTAGTTTACATTTTTCTAAACACACCAGCTACTTTTCCTAAAATTTCGCAAGTAGGAACAATTATTGGGTCCATAGTTGAGTTTTCAGGTTGTAATCTGATATGGTCTTTTTCTTTATAAAAAGTTTTAACAGTTGCTTCATCACCAATTAAAGCAACAACAATCTCTCCATTGTTTGCTGTATTTTGTCTCTTAACTAAAATATAATCACCATCAAGAATTCCAGCTTCAATCATACTTTCTCCTCTAACTGTTAGCATAAAACTTTCAGAATTTCCAACAAAGTCAATCGGAATTGGAAATGTATCTGTTACATTTTCTACTGCTAAAATTGGCTCTCCAGCTGTTATTTTTCCTATGATTGGAACTTCTACTAATTCTTTTTGTGTATAGAAATCTTTACTAGAAGTTTTCTTTTCTTCTCCTGAACCACCTTTTAATAGTCTTAATGTTCTTCCTTTTTTATCTTGTTTCTTAATATAGCCTTTTTGCTCTAATCTCTCTAAATAGTTATGTACTGTTGCAGTTGAACTTAATCCTACAGCTTTTCCAATTTCTCTAACTGATGGTGGATATCCTTGTGTCATTATTTGTTTTTCAATGAAACGTAATATTGATTTTTCCCTATTATTTAATTCTGGTTTCTTTTTTCTTGGCATACTATATTCACTCCATTCTCTCATTTTTTCACATCTTATCATACAAACAAAAAAATGTCAAACATATTTTTGATATTTTTAAAATTTATTTTTTATAAATATCTTTTTGAAAAAAAGCGGCACAATTATACCGCTTACCAACCACTTTTAGTTTATTCCAACAAAATCATCACCCATACTATTTCTCCATTTTTCTAAACTCTCAATTCTGACATTTTGAAAATTCAATCTTGACTTTTGTGCATTCATTTCACTACTTAATAGTAAACAATTTTTTCTACATTCAAAGTGCTCATCCTCTAACTTTCTACATCTGTCATCTATGTATTTTTCCATATAATTAAGTCCTTTTGATATACTTTTATCCATATTATCTAAGACATCAAATAATTCTTTTCTATCCTTATCTCTTTGTTTTTCACTGTCTAACCATCTTTTGTCATTTTGTTCCCAACGTTTGTCGTTTTCTTTCCATCTTCTTTCGTTCTCTTCCCATCTTTTGTCATTTTCTCGTCTAAACTCACGTAACTCTGTCAAAATTGTTTTTGCCATTGCATCCTCCATCAGCATAACCTCCTTTATAACATTAAATTTCGCTAGCTCTTGATAGGTTATATTTAATCATATATTCTAGTAGATGTCAATAGAAAATCAAAAAGTTTTTAAACTTTTTGATTTCACTTTTATATATTAGTAAAATATAGTGATATTTATAAATTATTTAACAAGTCTTTCAGTTTCTTTTGCAATCATTAACTCTTCATTCGTAGGAATAACATATACTTTAACTTTTGAACTTGGTTTTGAAATAACTTTTTCTTCTCCCCTCATGTTGTTTGCTTCTACATCAATTTCTACTCCCATAAACTCTAGTTGCTCACAAATACCTTTTCTAATATTAATTTGGTTTTCTCCTACTCCACCTGTAAATACAATATAGTCAACGCCATTCATTGCAACTGCATATTTTGCAATATAACTTGCAATTGCATATTTAAAGCTTTCCATAGCAATTTTTGCTGTTTCATTATCGTTGTAGCTTTCTTGCTCAATTACTCTAAAGTCTGGAGCTAATCCAGATATTCCAGAAACTCCTGATTCTTTATTTAAAATGTTTTCCATTTGTTCTGGAGATAGTTTTTCTTTTTTCATTAAGTATAATAATATTGATGGGTCTAAATCTCCACTTCTTGTTACCATTGGAATTCCTCCAAGTGGTGTTAATCCCATACTTGTATCTACTGATTTTCCACCTTGTACTGCACAAATACTTGAACCTTGTCCTAAATGACATGTTACGATTTTTAAATCTTTAAGGTCTTTTCCTTCTATTTCAGCTAATCTTTGTGATACAAACATATGAGAAGTTCCATGGAATCCATATTTTCTTATTCCATATTTTTCATAATATTCATATGGAATTGGATAGATATATCTTTCTTTTGGGATTGATTGATGAAATGCTGTATCGAAAACTCCTACCATTGGTTTTCCTGGCATTACATTTTTACATGCTTCAATTCCTAAAATACATGCTGGGTTGTGTAGTGGTGCTAAATCTGAATATTCTTTTAAAACATTTTCTACATTTTCATCTATAACAACAGATTCGGAGATTTTTTCTCCTCCATGTACTAGTCTATGTCCAATAGCTTCAATTTCATCTAAGCTATCTATTACTTTGTATTCTGGATTTGTTAATTGTTTTAATGTAAATTCTATTGCTTCTGTATGATTGTATGCTGGATTGTCTATTTTTATTTTTTGCCCATTTACTTTGTGTGTTATAAATGCTTCTTTTTCTCCTATTCTTTCATATTTTCCAGAAGCTAATACTTCTTCTGTTTCCATGTTAATTAATTGGTATTTTAGTGATGAACTACCACAATTTAAAACTAAAATTTTCATTTGATTAAATCCTCCTATTTTTCTTATTTTACTAATTTTAATGTTTCTCTTGCAATCATCAATTCCTCATTTGTAGGAACTACATACACTTTAACATTTGAATCTTCACTTGAAATTTCTACTTCTTCTCCTCTTATTTTGTTTTTCTCTTCATCAATTTTGACACCTAAAAATTCCAAATGCTTGCATATAGCTTCTCTTGATATTGGTCCTTTCTCACCAACACCTGCTGTAAATGTTAAAACATCAATGCCATTCATTGCAACAGCACATCTTGCTACATAACATGCAACTAAATAGTGAAATACATCTAAAGCTAATTTTGCATGTTTTCCACCTGATAATGCTTCTGTTTCAATATCTCTAAAATCTACTGAAACTCCTGAAACTCCATATGCTCCAGATTCTTTATTTAGTATAAAATTCATATCATCCGGTGTCAAGTTTTCCTTTTCCATTAAATATGTAACAATTGATGGGTCTAAATCTCCACTTCTTGTTCCCATTGGAATTCCTCCAAGTGGTGTTAATCCCATACTTGTTTCAACTGATTTACCACCTTTAATTGCACATACACTTGCACCTTGACCTAAATGGCAATTTACTATTTTCAAGTCTTTTATATCTTTTCCCATAATTTCTGCAACTCTATGAGATACATATTGATGTGATGTTCCATGGAATCCATATTTTCTAACTCCATATTTTTTGTAATATTTATATGGAATTGGATAAATATATTTTTCCTTTTCTATTGTTTGATGAAAAGCTGTATCAAATACTGCAACCATTTTCATGTTTGGCACAATTTTTTTACATGCTTCAATTCCTAGAATTGCTGCTGGATTATGAAGTGGTGCTAAATCAATACATTCTTTTATTCCTTCTAAAACCTTATCATCAATTAAAACTGCATCACTAAATTTTTCTCCACCATGTACTACTCTATGGCCAATTCCACCTAATTCATCTAGGCTTTTTATTACACCATAATGCTCATTTGTTAATCTTTTTAAAACAAATTCTATTGCTTTTTCATGATTTTTTGCTGCATGTTCAAATTTGTGCTTTTCTCCATTTACTTTGTGGGTTAAAAATGAATTTGGTTGGCCTATTCTTTCAAAATATCCTTTTGCTAATACTTTTTCTGTGTCCATATCAATTACTTGATATTTTAATGATGAACTTCCAGAGTTTAAAACTAAAATTTTCATACATACTCCTCATTTCATTTTAATTTTTATTTTGTTGTGCTTGAACTGCTGTAATTGCTACAACCCCAGCAACATCATCACTGCTGCAACCTCTTGATAAGTCATTTACTGGTTTTGCAATACCTTGACAAAGTGGTCCATAAGCCTCTGCTTTACCTAATCTTTGTACTAATTTATATCCAATATTTCCCGCATTTAAATCTGGAAATACCAATACATTTGCTTGACCTTTTAAAGGACTTGTTGGTGCTTTCATTTCTGCAATTTCTGGAATTATTGCTGCATCTAATTGTAACTCTCCATCAATTTTTAAATCAGGTAATTTTTTTCTTACCTTTTCTGTTGCTTTTATAACTTTTTCAGTCAAAGCTGATTTAGCACTTCCATGTGTAGAATATGATAACATCGCTACTTTAGGTTCTTTTTCTACCAATTGCCTAAAACTCTTACTAGAAGAAATTGCAATTTCTGCAAGTGCCAATTCTCCTGGATTTTCATTTAAACCACTATCAGCAAAAATAAATGTACCATTTTCACCATATTCACAATCTGGAACTACCATAATAAAAAATGCTGAAACAAGTTTAGTACCAGGTGCTGTTTTCAAAATTTGAAGAGCTGGTCTTAATGTGTCAGATGTAGAATGTATTGCTCCAGATACTAATCCATCTCCTTCACTTTCTTCATCTTTTAACATTAACATTCCAAAATATACAGGGTCTTTTGTTAATTCTTTTGCCTGCTCAATTGTCATTCCTTTTTCTTTTCTAAGATTATATAATAATTCTACATATTTATCATAATCTTTTGAATTGTCTGGTTCAACTATTTTAGCATTTTCTATATTGATATTATTTTCTTTTGCCTTTTTTTCAATATTATTTTTATTTCCAATTAAAATAATTTTTGCATATTCTTCTTTTAATACTTTTTCAGTTGCTTTTAATATACGTATATCTTCAGCTTCTGGAAGTATAATTGTTTTTATATCTTGTTTTGCTCTTTGTTTTATATCGTCTATAAAAGCCATTTTGTTCCTCCTTCTTGTTATTTATTATTATTCTTTTTAGTAAGATTTATAATTATTTATAAATCTTACTTTAACATTATATAAGTAAAAAGAGAATTTCACAAGCATTTTATTCAAATTTATAAAAATAGTACTTAAAAACTATTGCAACAAAGCCTTAATATCTTCATCTTGTTGCAATTCTTTTGAAATAAAATGAAAAGCATCCTTATTTTGTTTAACTGCAATTAAAGCTAATTCTTTGTCATTTCTTAACCTAGCACTTGCATATTTTATTATAATTCCCTTGTTTTCAACTGCTTCTTTTACAATTTCTCTATCATCTCTTAACTCTTCACTTGCAAAATATAATGCTTGACCATAACTTTTACAAGCCTTTTCCATAATTTCTCTATCAGCTCTTAAATTTTCTGATGCATAACAAATTGTCCAAGGTGCACCTTCAACACCTTTTAATATCACTTCTTTATCATCTTTTAGTTTTGTACTTGCAAATTCCAAAGATTCTGCATCTTGATTCAATGCTGTCATTACAACTCCTTTATCATTCTGAAGTTCTGGCGAAACTAAATCTAAAAACTTACCATTTTCTGATACAGCCTTTAATACATATTCTCTATTATCCTTATTTTGCTCAACATCTTCTGCAGTCATTTTAATTCATCTCCTTTAAACAGGGATTGGGGGACGGTCCTAAAAATCCCTGCTTTTAGGGATTTTTAGGACCGTCCCCCAAATCCCTCTTTCTAAATTTTTGCTATTAGTGCTTTTATTTTAATTCCTTGTTCTGAAAACATTTTCTCATGTTCTGTTTCTATATTTTTTTCAAATATCGGTTCTTGATGTAAATCATACGTTCTACTTATTATCTCAAATCCTGCCTCTTCAAAATAAATTAAACTTGAATTAAATAAATCATCATCATCTGTTTTAAAATAAATCTCCGCATTGTCCTTCAAAAACTCTTTATACTTTTCTAATTGTCTTGTATGTGTTAACCTTTTTTTATGATGCTTTCCTCTTGGCCAAGGATTACAAAAGTTTATATAAATCCTTTCTACATTATCTGCTTTATCCAAAATCAAATTTATTCTTTCAATATCAAACCTAGTAAGTAAAACATTTTCAGGTTCAATATTTGCTTCTTTATACGATTGTTCTATATTTCTCTTAGCTAATCCTAGCATTGCATCTATTAAGTCAATTGCTAGATAATTTATATTTTGATTTTCTAAAGCTAACCTTGAAATAAATTGACCTTTTCCACATCCTAATTCTATCATAAATGGTAAATCTGGATTTTTAAAATGTTCCTTCCACTTACCCTTCCAATTTTCAGGTTCATCTTCATAGAATTTGCTAGCTTCTAATTCCGGCCTTGCCCATTTCTTATATCTAATTCTCATTTTGTATTTTCTCCTTTAAAAATTATGCTTTTCTTTGCATATTTTATCAAATTTTTTCATTACATTCAAGTTGAACTGTAGCTAAATTTAAGATATAATGTAATTATTGATATAAATTTACGAAGTAGAGGTTTAAAATGCAATTAAAATACATTGTTAAAGGAACTGATAATTATAATGATATAAATGAAATTTTAAACACAATATTTAATATTTCATCACGTTTAAGAGTTAAATTAATTAACAATAAAAGTGTTACTTTAAATGGTACTTTTGTTGATACAAGAACACATATCAAACCACATGACATTATATGTGTTGATTTAAGTTATGAAGAAGATAATTCAAATATTGTTCCAACAAAAATGGAACTTAATATTTTATTTGAGGATGAATGGTTTTTAGTTATTAATAAGCCAAGTGGAATATCAATTCATCCTTCTTTGCTTCACTACTCCGATTCATTATCTAATGGTGTTAAATATTATTTTGACCAAATTGGTTTAAAAAAGAAAATTCGACCTGTTAATAGGTTAGACACCAATACTTCTGGTTTAGTTATTTTTGCAAAATGTGAATATATTCAAGAATGTTTTATTAAGCAAATGGCTGATAAAACTTTTAAAAAAACATATTTATGCCTTGTTCAAGGAAATTTTGAAAAAGACACAACTCCAAACAAAAATATTAATTTCAATACAGAATATAAAACTATTGATTTACCTATTGCAAGGAAACCCGGTAGTATTATTGAAAGATGTGTTGATACATCTGGACAAAAAGCTATTACACATTACAAAGTTATTAAAGAATTTGATGGATATAGTTTAGTTGAATGTTTGTTAGAAACTGGCAGAACTCATCAAATTCGTGTGCATATGAGCTATATTGGTCATCCTTTGTTAGGTGATGATTTATATAATAGTACTATGAATTTTTCTAACTCCACAGAAGTACAAAAAACAAAATTTCATAAGAAGTCTAATAATTTGATGAACAGACAAGCTTTGCATAGTTATAAAATTGAGCTAATTCATCCGGTTACTAATGAATTATTAAGTTTCTGCTGTGAACTTCCAAAAGACATGAAATGTCTCGTTGGGGACGTTTCTGATGCGACATTTATTAATCATTAATTTTTTCTAGTAGAGGTCCGATTGAGTAGAGGATAACACTTAGTGTGCTTTTCCCCTCTCACACCACCACTCAAGCGGTTCTCGCAAGTGGCGGTTCAATTTGCATACTCCATATGGACTCTTTCATATTGGTCTAGTAAAAATACTATTCCTTTTCTTTTTAACCTTTCTACATTGATAGCAAATTTTACCCATGTTGTTTTACATATTTGTTGATATCCTTTTCTGCTATTTGCTAAGTTATACGCTATGTCTTCTCTCACACCTAATTGTTTTAGTGCTTTTTCTCTTCTTCCTGCTACTTTCCATTGTTTCCATATTATCACTCTTATTCTTGTTCTTAGGTGTTCGTCTATTCCTCTTAGCACTCCTCTCATATTTGCTATCCTAAAGTAATTTACCCATCCTCTTACCACATAGTTTATCTTCTTTATTCTTTCTTCTAAGCTTATACTCCAGCTTCTATCTGTTAGTTTCTTTAATTTTCTTTTTAACTTTTCGCATGATTTTATATGTGGTTTTGGTTTCCACTTTCCTCCTTTTGTTGTCCAAAAACTATATCCCAAATATTTTGTGTCTCTTGGTTTCGTTACTTTACTCTTTTCTGCGTTTACTTTTAATCCTAGTTTCTTCTCAATATACCTTGTTATTGATGCTAAAACTCGATTTGCTGCCTTCTCACTTTTAACAAGTATTATACAATCATCTGCATATCTTACAAAGTTTAGCCCTCTTTTTTCTAGTTCTTTATCTAGTTCATTTAGCATTATATTACTTAGTAATGGACTTAAGTTTCCTCCTTGTGGTGTCCCTACTTTTGTTGCTTTTACTATTCCATTTTCCATTGCTCCTGCACTTAGATATTTCCTTATTAATGATACTACATCTCCATCTTTTATTGTCTTTCCTATTATCGTTATTAGTCTATCTTGATTTACCGTATCAAAGAATCTTTCTAAGTCTATGTCTACTATCCATTCATACCCATCATTTAAGTATTCTAATGCCCTTATTACTGCTTGCTCTGGGCTTCTATTTGGTCTAAACCCAAAACTGTTATCATTAAATTGCTCTTCAAATATTGGACTTATCACTTGCACTATCGCTTGTTGTATTATTCTATCTGTTACTGTTGGTATTCCTAGATTTCTCTTCTTGCCATTTTCTTTCGGTATTTGTGCTCTTTTCACAGGTTGTGGTTTATATCTTCTCTTTCTTATTTGATTTAGTATTGTTTCTTTATGTTCTTTCAGATATTCTAGCTCTTCTTCAACTGTTATTCCGTCTACTCCTGCTACTCCTTTGTTCGATACTACTTTCTTGTATGCCTTGTTTAAGTTCTCTGGTTTTAGTATTTCTTCTAAAAGTTCCATATCTGTTTCCTCTTCTCCTTTCCGTAGATAGATATATCATCGATTTTGAGTAACCCTTTGAGATACGCTCATACTATCCTCATTAACACATTCTGACTTCTATCTATCGCTAAATCTTGGTTAGTGAAAACTCTACAAATTGTTCAGTCCTTCGGAAAATTTTCCTACTATGACCTCTGCTGACTTCTTGTGATTAACCTTTTTCGACCATATTTTGTTTTGTGTACTCCTCGTCGTTTCCTAACTACTCTATGTTCACAAGACCTCACAGGGTAAGTCGTTTAGCTTTCCTCATTTACTCGCTTAATCTACTGCATAAGGTTACGAATATCTTTTGGGCTTTGGCTTGGGGAGTAGTCTCACCCTCTTATACAGCCTTTATATTAAGTTTTTGTACATCGAGCCATGATTTTGATACACACTTCCTCCACTTCCACCTCACGATGGATAGCTTGTGCTTCTCTATGTGGTTGGCGATATTTACCTCCACTCCGGACTTTCACCGTTTAGTTAAACGACATGCCTGTCGCACTCCCCAAATCCCTAAAAAGAGGGATTTTTAGGACCGTCCCCTAAATCCCTCTTTGTCTTTTTATTACTTCTAATCCTGCTTTTGCACCTTCATATACTGCTTTTGATACTTGCAATAATCCTCCTGTACAGTCACCACAAGCATATATTCCTTTTACATTTGTTTCCATGTTTTCATTTACTACTATTTTATCTTTTTGTGTTATTATTCCTAGCTTTTTTGCAAATTCTGAACTTCCTGCCACTCCTTCTGCTACAAATATTCCATCTGTTTTTATTGTAGTTCCATCTTTAAATCTTACTTCTTCTACTTTATCTGTTCCTTCTATTTCTTCTATTTCTTTTGTGTCAACTTTTACATTATCTGCTCTAAATTCAGGTGCTTTTTTTCCATTTGTTAGAATTGTTATATTATCTGCTATATTTATTAATTCATTCGTTTCTGCTATTGCATAATATCCACTTCCTAATACTGCTACACTTCTATTTCTATAAAAGAATCCATCACAAATTGCACAATAACTAACACCTTTTCCTTCAAACTTTTCTATTCCTTTTATTTTTGGTCTATTCTTTTTATTTCCTGTTGCAAGTATTAAATTTTTTGCCTGATATTCATTGCTGGTTGTCACAACATTAAAATGTTCTATATTATTTTCTATTTTAACAACTTCTTCTTTTAATACTTCTACTCCTATATTTTTTGCTTGTTCTATTCCTGTATTATATAATTCTTCTCCTGTAATTCCATTTTTAAATCCATAATAGTTTTCGATTAGACTTGCTTTTTCTAATCCTGATTTATCATTATATAATATTAGTGTTTTTAGGTTTGCTCTCTTAGTATATAAACTTGCTGATATCCCAGCTGGTCCTGCACCTAAAATTATTACATCATACATCTTTTTTCTCCATTTCTATTATAATAATATTCTTTTACTATCTGAATTATATCATTTGTTATTTTAGCATGCAACACATTTTTCATTATAATTATATAAGTATTGGACTGATTTGCTCTCCATCAAGTGCATATTCAATTGTCTTAATTATATATTCAACATCAAAGACAATAGACCTAGGTTTTGTAATTGGATTATCTTGTCTAAAAGGCACGAAATAATAATTTTTCCTATTCAATAATTTTCCTATGTTTTCGGCATTTCCACTTAATCCATTATTCGTAGAAGGTGCAATTACTAATGGTCTATTATTCCTTAGATGTGATTTTGCTGCCATTGTAGCTGGAGTATCTATAATATCACATGCCAATTTTGCCATTGTATTCCCTGAACATGGTGCAATTATCATTATATCTGTCATTTTCTTAGGGCCTATTGGTTCAGCTCCTTGAATTGTATGGATTATTTCCTTTCCAGTTATGTTCTCAATTTCTTCAATAAAGTCTTTTGCTTTTCCAAATTTAGTATCTAAATTATAACTGTTAAATGACATTATTGGTATGATTTCTGCTCCTAATTTTTTTATTTCTTTCATTTTTGGAATTACTTTTTGAAATGTACAAAATGAGCCTGTTAATGTAAATCCTATTTTTTTATCTTTTAAATCCAAAATTTATTTACCTCCTTTCATATAGCTTTATATATAATATGAAATTATGTAAATAAAGTTTGTTTTTAAACAATTAAAATCTGTCCTGGAAAAATCAAATTAGGATTTTGAATATTATTTGCTGTAACAAGATAATTCACTGAAACACCAAACCTTCTAGCAATTCCAGATAAAGTATCTCCTCTTCTCACTGTATAAGTTGAATAATTATTTTTAGGTATTGGGCTCAAATTTGTAACATCGCTTTCAGTTATTCTTAGCTTTTCACCTGGATAAATCAAATTAGGATTTGTAATATCATTAAGTTCTACAATATGAGCTACTGTAACATTATATTCCCTTGCAATCTTTGATAAAGTATCTCCTCTTTGAACTGTATATATAATATCACCTGTTCCTCTTGTTTCTTCTCCTTCAGTAGTTGAATTAGTTGGTATTCTAAGTTCTTGACCCGGATAAATCAAATTAGGATTTGATATATTATTTATTTCTGCAATTTCTCCAACTGTTGTTCCATATCTTCTAGCTATTGCCCATAGAGTGTCTCCCCTTTGAACCTTATATGTTATTGTTTCTGTATTGATTGTTCCTGTTGGATTTTCTATTACTGGAACTTCTGATGTTTCATCCAAAAAGATTTCTTCTGAAAATCTATCTAAATCAACTGCTCCACTTATACCATTTATTCTTCCTCTATCAGAATATTGTAATCCTATATAATTGTTCCATCTAGTTTCTATTTCTCGTAATCTTTCTTCACCACTATAATATGCAAGCCATAATTCATAGTTTTCAGCTAACTCACTACTAAATCTACTCTGACTATTGCTTAAATCACTATATATTATTATATCTTTGTTTGTTAATCTTCTAGTTGTTTCTAAAAAGACTTGTGCTATTTCGTTTGATTCTTGTACTCCTACTCCTCCAAAAGTTTCATAATCCATTACTAATTTACAATCTGGCGTTTTACCAGAAATAACCGATGCAAAAAATCTTGCTTCTTGTTCTGCTTCTTCAGTATTTGTAGCTGTTAGGAAATGATAAAATCCTACTTTTAGTCCATTTGCTTTTGCATTTTCATAATTTATCTCAAAATACGCATCTTTTATATTTGTTCCTTGACTCGCTTTTATATATACTACTTCAATTCCACTTTCTCTTACTGATCTATAATCTATGTATCCTTGCCAATTACTAACATCTATTCCTTGATATTCTAAATTAGATAATGGAGTTATTGCCAAAACCGAATTCATATTTATCCAAAATATAAATGTGAAAATGCTGAGTAAACACAAAATAGATTTATGAACTTTTTTACACATAAAAAACCTCCCTTTTACATATTTATTCTATTATATGTAAAAAAAAGGTTTAGGTTATTTTAGAATTTCTAATAATTAATTATTTGCAGCTCTTTAATTTTGAATTAATATTCAGCAATTATTTCATTAATATTTTGCCATCTATCCCATCTTCTAAGTTATTGATAAATGTATCTGCATCTTCTTTAGTTCCAACTATATCGCCATAATGAATAGGAACAGCTACTTTAGGCTTTATAATATTTACAAGTTCTGCCGCTTCTTTTGCTGTCATAGTATAAGTTCCTCCAACAGGCACAAAAGCTACATCACACTTAATCTTTTTATTTTCCTCAGTTATATCAGTATCTCCTGCAATATAATAGGAAATACCATCAATTTTAAGTATATATCCCACCCAATTATTTTCTTTAGGATGAAATTGTTTGTTTACATTATATGCTGGAACTGTATTTATCTCTATATCTCCCTCATAATATGTTTGATATGGTTTTACACCAACTATTTTATCTCCAGAAAACCCTATACTTTTAGCATTTTCTACATAATCTTCTGTAAGATATATTTTAGTATCAGCTTTTCTTACTTTCTCAATATCTTTTTCAGAAAAATGGTCATAATGAGAATGAGTAATTAAGATAATATCTGCATCTTTATAATTTTCTTTTATATGAAATGGATCTACATATATTATTTTTCCTTTATCCATTCTTATTGAACTATGACATAAAACCTCAATATTGTTTAACATATTATCAACTCCTTTATGCCATAATTGTATCACATTAAATTTATAAAAGAAAGACTTTAATAATAATGATATCTATTATTCATTCCGTTATATCCCCAACTACTTGATATTGTAATAAATTTAATTGAATAAATATCGCAATAGACTAAACTATCACTTTCTAGCGAACGTAATAAAATGTAACTTGCCCCTACATCCTCCAAAATTCCAATCCTATCTACTAAATTATTTGTTCCTATTAAAAACTCTACTCTCATTAGTTTTCCTATTTGCTCTCTCAAAAAAGCTGGTGTGTAAATAGAATTTGTTAAAATCTCTGGTGAATTTTGGTTTATCTGTACATTTCTATTTTCTCTTGTATTTTGATTTTCTTGATTGCTTGGCATAATTAACTCCTTATTAATAAATTTAGGTTTTGTAAGGTTTACCTATAACCTTTTAAGTTTGACTATATAAAGCAGTTGGTCTATAAAAGCAATGTTCACCTAATCTTGTATGAAATGTTCCCGAACCATTGTATGGAAATGTTGAATCACAAGATGGTTTAAATGGATTCAAATACCAAAGACAATCTCCCATCTCATTGAGTCTATTTCCAGATAAAGCCCAATCTGCAATATAATAGTGTACTTCTGTTGGATTCATATTGTAGATATTTTGACTGTTATATTGATTTCTTAGTGTTTCTGTTGCACAATCAAATTGACCTTGCTGAAATATTATATTCCTAATACTTCCTCCTTGTGATATTCTTGCATATTCCCCATCAGATACATTAACTCTATTCATTACAACTGTTGCAACAGCCCTCATTCCGGTTATCTCCTTCTCCTCCTGCTTCGCATTGTATAATTCTAGCTAATAATTCTCTATCTGAATATGCCATAGTCCTCTCCTCCATATTCCTATTATATGATTAGTTAGTTTGTCCTATTGACATTCGGGCAACAAAAAAATAAGGCAGAAAACTTTCAAAGTTTTCCACCCCTACTATTGACCTTGAAGATCCAAGTAATTACTAATTATTTCATAATTTTATTCACATCACTTTGCACACTAGATATATCAGATATTTTAGCTGCAAAATATGGTAGGTCTTTTGAATTCTCTTTTAAAAATATTGTAAAAGTATCATCAACTAAAAACTCTCTTGGTTCATCAGTTGCAATAGCTGATTCTCTTACCATCATTCCAGCTTCACTTTTTATCTCTCCACCTTTTTTATCTAATTTAAATTTAATAGTTTGAAGTGCTGTTTCTATTTCATATATGTCTCCATTAGAAAATTCAAATGGTTGTGCTTCTAATTCTTTAAATTCTTCTTTTAAGTCAAAAGTAATATTAGGAACTTTTAAAGTATCCTCTTCTGCAAATTTCTTGTTTCCTTCATAATTATCAGATTTTTCTTCTATTTCATCATAGATATCTTTAAATGTATTTTCATTGTTTCCTTTTGAAATAATTACTTCGTCATTACCCTTAGTTATTAATTTTATTGCAAAATCATCTTTAGAATTATAATATAATACCTCTACTTGATTTCTTACTTCATCTGATGTTGTATTATCAATTCCAAAATATTTTACATTTGAATAATTCCCAAAATTCCCATCTTTTAATTCTGTAAATTCTTTTGGAAATTCAAATTCTTTTTTTAGCATTGCATATAAAAAGTAATCTTTATTTCCTGTATCATTCCAATTAAAATCATCTAAAATATCACTTGTTTCATTAAATTTATCTTTAATTGCTTTTTCTATTTCTTCTTTTAATTCTATACTTGGAGTTCCATATGTTTTATAATAACTATCTTCAGATAATTCATTAGTAGTAAAAGTACCTTTATTTAAGTTCTCTACTACTTTCAATTGTGGTGTAAAAACAATATCTTGTTTTGCTAAGTCGTTTTTTAAATCATTCCATATTAAATTGAATGTACCACACCAAACAGAATTATTAGTAATCGTATCTTCTAATGATAATATTACATCTGTACCTTCTGTCAAAGTGGTTGAAACTATTGGATTTGTTGGCTCGTTATTATTAATTTTATTTTTATCAATAATATACCATATCCCAAAAATTAATAGAATAAGTAATAATATTATTCCTATTATTATTAAAACTTTTTTCTTCATAACATCACCTCTTACTTTTCATGTTTAAATTATATATTAGTTGTACTATTTATTCAATATTTATTTATGAAAAATAATTGTCTTTTTTTCGTATATTATGATATACTTTGATTGGTGATAATTTTGAAAGCTTTATTTAAAAA
>CALXKC010000029.1 GCA_944388775.1 uncultured Clostridia bacterium
ATTTTCTTTACAATCATTTATTTAATGTAATTTTAAGTTACAAAATTGATTGTTAAATATATTATACGAGGAGAAAATATATGCAAAATACAAATAGAAAGGTTCTAGACACAATAACATCTAGAACAAAAATATATTTAGTATTAATATTTATTTTACTAATAGTTATTTGTTGGCAAGCGCCATCAATGACAATTTATGCAGTAATTGGATATTTATTATTATTAGCATATACATATTATACAGACCAAAAAAGGAAAAGTGAATTATCAGAAACTTTGCAAGACCTAACACTAACAGTAGACACAGCAGCAAAAACAAGTTTAATAAATTCGCCATTTCCATTAATAATCATGGAAAATGACGGGAATGTAATATGGAAAAGTTCAAAATTCACAACTGAATTTGCAAACATAGATATAAACACATATATAGATGATATAAGTCTTGATATAAAAGATGCAATAAAAAAAGACAATGAGAAAGATAGTAAAA
This sequence comes from uncultured Clostridia bacterium, assembly GCA_944388775.1. Taxonomy (GTDB): domain Bacteria; phylum Bacillota; class Clostridia; order TANB77; family CAG-508; genus CAG-269. The sequence continues at coordinate 496 of CALXKC010000029.1, forward strand.
AAGAAATTGTTAAGCAAGTAAGGATAGGTGAAAAAGACTATAAAGTAATTGCAAAATATGTAAAATATAATAAAAACAAAAACAAAGAAAAGAAATCTAAAAAAGAATATATGATAATTTTATACTTTATAGATGACTCAGAAAATATCAAATTACAAAAAGAATACAAAGACTCAAAATCATGTATAGCAATAATAATGATAGATAACTATGAAGAAACAATGCAAAGATTAGAAAGCGAAGAAAAACCACAAGCAACAGCGGAAATTGACAAATGTATATATGAATGGGCAAATGAAACAAATGGAGTATTGTTAAAAATAGAAAAAGATAGATATGTATATTTCTTTGAACAAAGATATCTTGAGAAAGTAAAGGAAGACAAATTTAGCGTATTAGACAAAATAAAAGAAATAAATATAAATGATAAAACACAATTCACATTAAGTATAGCAGTATCAAATGAAGGCTCAACAGACAAAGAAAAATACAAATCAGCACAAACTGCAATGGATATAGTATTAGGAAGAGGAGGAGACCAAGCAGTAATTCGTGAAAATGAAATATATAAATTCTTTGGAGGAAGAGCACAAGAAGTAGAAAAAAGAACAAAAGTAAAAGCAAGAGTAGTAGCACATGCATTAGAAAATTTAATACAAAATTCACAAAAAGTAATGATAATGGGACACACAAATCCAGATATGGATGCAATTGGATCATGCATGGGAATATATAGATTAGCAAAATCTTTAGGAAAAGATGCATATATAATATATGACAAAAATGTCACACAAATAGAAAGTTTCTTAAAATCTATTGAAAAAGATAGCGAATATGAAGACATAATGATAAATAAAGAAGTAGCAATAGAAAATATTAATCAGGATACGTTGCTAGTTATTGTAGACACAAATAAAATAAACTACGTAGAAGCACCAGAATTATTAGACAAAACAGAGAAAATAGTAGTAATTGACCATCATAGAAGAAGTACAGACTATATAGAAAAAGCAACATTAATCTTCCAAGAAGTTTATGCATCATCAACTGCGGAATTAGTAACAGAACTACTACAATATGTAGATGTAAAAGTAGATTTAAGAGAAAGAGAAGCAGAAAGCCTATATGCAGGAATAATGATGGATACCAAAAACTTTACATTTAAAACCGGAGTTAGAACATTTGAAGCAGCAGCATATTTACGTAGATGTGGAGTAGATATAATAAGAGTAAAAAAATGGTTCCAAAGTGACTTAAAAAGCTTTAATAAAATTGCTGATGTAGTTAAAAAAGCAGAGATAGTAAATGACACAATAGCAATATCAATATATGACAAAAAAGCAAAAGATGTAAGCCTAATTTGTGCAAAAGCAGCAGATGAACTATTAACTATAAGTGATATTACAGCATCATTTGTAATAGGAAACCTAGGAGACAAAGTATGTATAAGTGGACGCTCAATAGGAGACATCAATGTACAAATTATTCTAGAGAAACTAGGTGGCGGAGGTCATATAACACTTGCTGGAGCACAAGTAGAAGGAATGACAATAGAAGAAACAAAACAAGAACTAATAAACAGAATAAATGAATATTTCTCAGAAAGGGATTAGGGGACGGACCATGTAAAATAATATTGACAAAGACAAACAAATATTCTATAATTAAATGAACTTGAGGTCTGTCACTTTTAAACAAAAAATGTTCAATTTGGCATGTCCCTAAAGGAGGAAGTTATGGAAAAACAAATATTACATGTAGATGTAAACAATGCATTTTTAAGTTGGACGGCAGTAGAAATGCTAAAGCAAGGAAGCAAAATAGATATAAGGCAGATACCTGCAATAATAGGAGGAGATGAAAGCAAAAGGTCAGGAATTGTTTTAGCAAAAAGCATGAAAGCAAAAGAATGTGGAGTAAAAACAGCAGACACAATATATCAAGCAAGAATTAAATGTCCAAACCTAAAAATATTTCCATCAAACTTTCCAATATATCGCAAATATTCAAACCAGTTATATGAATTACTATTAGAATACACAGACAAAATAGAAAGATTTAGTATAGATGAATGTTTTTTAGACATAACAAATTATTTAAGAAATGATACATTATTAAATAAAGGATATGAAATAAATAGAAGAGTAAGAGAAGAATTAGGATTTACAGTAAATGTAGGAGTTGCAAACAACAAGCTACTTGCAAAAATGGCATCAGACTTTACAAAGCCAGATAGAGTCCACACATTGTGGAAAGAAGAAATACCAGAAAAAATGTGGACATTACCTGTATCAGAACTATTCATGTTAGGAAAGAAAACAGTGCCAAAACTATATAACATGCAAATAAAAACAATAGGAGATTTAGCAAAAACAAACAAAACAAAACTAGAAAAGAAATTTGGAAAACATGGAATTTTAATGTGGGAATATGCAAATGGAATAGATACATCTGAAGTAAAATACTTGCCAGAAAAACCAAAATGTATAGGAAATTCAGTAACATTACCTAAAAATATTTCAGATATAGATAAATTAGAAGAAATAGTCTTAACGATATCAGAACAAGTAGCATACAGATTAAGAAAAGAAAAATTATTTGCAAGTACAGTTAATGTTCAATTAAGAACCAAAAACTTTGAAGATACATCACATCAAAAAAAGCTACCTGAAGCAACTGATACAACAAAACAAATATATATGACTGCAAAAGAATTATTACACGAAATGTATCATAAAGGTCAAGAAATAAGGCTTGTGGGAGTTAGAGTAGACAATTTAACAGATAAAAAAGATGAGCAGATTTCGTTATTTAATACAAATAAAAATGAAAAACAAGAAAAACTAGACAAGGTAATAGACCAATTGAAAAACAAATATGGATATAATGCAGTTACAAGAGCAACTAAGATTGATGTGGATGATTTAGTACAATTTAAAAAGTGATTGAAAAATAATTACAGTCAGCTTTGTTTTGAGAGGAAGAAAAGAAATAATGAATGAAATAGAATATAATGGAGAAAAAATACCATATACAATGGTAAAATCAAAAATAAAAAACATGTATATACATATAAAAGAAGGAAAAGTAATAGTTAAAGCACCAATAAGACTAAAAGACAAATACATACAAGAATTTATAAATAAAAAGTCAAAATGGATTTATGAAAATGTCAAAAGATATGAACAGAAGCCAAAAAAAGAAGAAAAAATAGAAGCAAAAGATGTTGAAAGACTAAAATATGTAATAGAAAAAAGTATAGAGAAATATTCTAAGACATTACACGTGATGCCAAATAAAGTTAGAATAAAAGATATCAAATATGCATGGGGAAGTTGTTCTAGTAAAAGAAATATTACTATAAATCTAAAACTTGCAACCAAAGAAGAGAAAATAATTGAATATGTAGTATTGCACGAAATGTGCCACTTAAGAGAAATGAATCATTCCAAAAAATTCTGGGATTTAGTTGAAGAAAATATGAATGATTATAAAAATTATAAGAAAAAACTAAAAGACAATTAAAAACAATACAATATGACATTTGAAGACACAATATGTTATGTATGGGAGGTTTAAATATTTTAAATAATTTTGTAGAAAAAGATAAGAAACACAAAAATAAAATCAAAATATGTAATTTTATATAAAAATATAGCAAAACTTGCGATGAAAAGTTCTTGCAACCCTTAGAAAATCATAGTATTATTAAAAGGCAAGCATATAATTTACAAGGCTTACAAAAACAAAAGAGAAAGGGGCAAGCAATTGAAAATTTTTTATACAAGCACTTTTATAAAAAAAGAAGAACTAGAGGAGGCTGGGATAAATTATCCAATTAAATTAGAATATTATAAAATAATCAATGAAGATGAAATAATGAAAGGTGAAAAAGCAAGATTTGGAATTAAAGTAATAAAAACAGAATATAAAAATAACGATACAAAAACAGAAGAAAAAGAAATTACATATTTATCAAATGATGAAAAAAAGATTGAAGAAATATTAACATTATTTAAAGAAAATGAAGTAACTCCAATTAGTGTAGAAGATATTGTATATGATTTATGGAAAAAAGCTATTCAAATATAATAAAATTATTTCAAATACTTGCAAATTGTATTAAATTAGTCTAGAATACTATAAGTAGAAGTAGTTGAAAAATAATTACAATTTTGACGTTACACAGTGGCGAACTTCGATTGAGATTTAATCAACATACAAAAGGAGAGAATTTTATGGCAGATAAATTAGTAATAGTTGAGTCACCAGCAAAAGCAAATACTATAAAAAGATTCCTAGGAGGAAGTACAAAAGTATTAGCTTCAATGGGACATATAAGAGATTTACCGAAATCAAAAATGGGTATTGATATAGAACATGATTTTGAACCTGAATATATTAATATAAGAGGAAAAGGTGATTTAATAAAATCATTAAAACAAGAAGCAAAAAAAGCAAAAAAAGTATATCTTGCAACTGACCCTGACCGTGAAGGAGAAGCAATTGCATGGCATTTAGCATATATTTTATCAGAAGATAAAGATAAAATGTCAAGAGTTACATTTAATGAAATAACAAAAACAGCAGTACAAAATGCGATAAAAAATCCAAGAGAAATAGACACAAACCTAGTAGATGCACAACAAGCAAGAAGAGTATTAGATAGAATTGTTGGATATAAAATGAGTCCTGTTCTATGGAAAAAAGTAAAAAGAGGATTATCAGCAGGAAGAGTGCAATCAGTTGCTGTAAAATTGATTGTTGACAGAGAAGAAGAAATCGAAAAATTTATACCAGAAGAATATTGGAATATATATGTAGATTTATTAGATGAAGAAAGTAAAAAAGGATTTGAAGCAAGATTTTATGGAAAAAATGGCAAAAAATTAGATATACATTCGCAAGAAGAAGTAGATAAAATATTAAAAGATATAGAAAAAGCAAAATATATAATAGAAGATGTAAAAAAAGGAGAAAGAAAAAGAACACCAGCACCGCCATTTACAACAAGCACAATGCAACAAGAAGCATCAAGAAAATTAGGATTTACTTTAAAAAAGACAATGTCAATTGCACAAGGACTATATGAAGGAGTAAAAATACCAGAAAAAGGCACAGTTGGTCTAATCACATATATGAGAACAGACTCAACAAGAATTTCAGAAGAAGCAAGAAAAGCGGCAAAAGAACACATTGTAGGAACATATGGTGAAAAATACTATGAAAATAGATATTACAAAACTGGAAAAGACTCACAAGACGCACATGAAGGTATAAGACCAACATATAGTGAGTTAGAACCAGATGCAATAAAAGAATCATTAACAAAAGATCAATATAAGTTATATAAATTAATATATAATAGATTCATGGCAAGTCAAATGGCAGCAGCAATATTCGATACAATGGCTGTAACAATTGATGCAAATGAATACACATTTAAGGCAAATGGACAAAGAATAAAATTTGAAGGATTTATGAAACTTTATGTTGAAGGTACAGACCAAAAAGAACAAGAAGTAGAAGGAATGTTACCAGATTTAAAAGAAAAACAAGAAGTTAAACTAGAAAAAATAAATCCTAAACAAAGCTTTACTGAACCACCACCAAGATATACAGAAGCAAGCCTAGTAAAAGCATTAGAAGAAAAAGGAATAGGTAGACCAAGTACATATTCTCCAACAATTACAACAATATTAGAAAGAAGATATATTGAAAAAGAACAAAAACAGCTAATCCCTACGGAACTAGGCAAAATAGTAAATAAATTACTAACAGAAAATTTTGGCGATGTAATAAATGTAGAATTCACAGCAAAAATAGAAAACGAATTTGACGAAATTGCAGAAGGAAAAGAACCTTGGAAAAAGATGATTAGAGAATTCTATGGACCTTTTGAAAAAGAAATAGAAAAAGTAGACAAAGAATTAGAACATGTTGAATTAGTAGATGAAGTATCTGATATACCATGTGAAAAATGTGGTAGAATGATGGTATATAAATATGGAAGATTTGGAAAATTCTTAGCATGTCCAGGGTATCCTGAATGTAAAAATACAAAGCCAATTGTAGAAACAATAGATGTGCCATGCCCTAAATGTGGAGGAAAAGTACAAGTTAGAAAAACGAAAAGAAGAAGAAATTACTATATTTGTGAAAATAATCCTAAATCTTGTGATTATATCTCATGGAATAAGCCTAAAAAGGGATAAAAATGAAACCCTGAAGAAACTCAAGAAAATAAAGATTAAAAAGTATGTTAAAGCGGGGTATTACTCGCTTTTTGTATTCTAAAAATTATATCTTTTAAATGAAAAATAAATAACATTGTATAGAAAAACACTTTGATAGGTGAAATTTCTCAAAAGTCAACAAGCCGTAAGAATTTGTTAATTATAATTCAGAAATGATATAAAATTGCAAAAAAGTCAAAAAAAATTAATAAAAATGTAACAAAACATAGAAACAGTAAAAGCGTAAAGATTAAACAATATAAGTAAAAATATTCTAAAGATATATATAAAGATATATGCTATAATATAAATAAATATATATATTAAATAAAAGGAGCAAGAAAAATGAAAGTTTTGAAAACAAAGAACATAATATTTGCGAGTCTAATTTTAATGTTAACAATTAGCTTAAATGTAATATCATTAGCAACAGATGCATCAAGCAATCCAAAATACATTGGAATTACAGAGTTAAAAACAGAAAGTGGAATGGGATACGCAATAGGAGATCCGAATACAGGAGGAACAACAAGTACAGCTGCTAAATTATGGAATCTTATAGAATATGATAGCTCTACTTCGAGTACATATTCAGAAAATAATATATACTGTTTAAAAGCAGGAATGGGATTTCAAGATGAGAATAAAAGAGTAAAATATGATGTGTTTTATGATATGAAAAAAGAGAAAGAAAATATAGCTAAACAAAATGATATATTAAAAGACTTGGTAGAAAAAACAATAGAATTAGAAGATGGAACAACAATAAGTAGATATAATGCCATATTAGCAGCGCTAGATATGTTTTATTATAGAGGAATTTCAGATGAAAGTTATAAAGAAAATTTGATAAAAGAGGCAGGAATACACGAGGGAGCATATCAATATGGACTGACAAAAGATGATATAGAAGCAGTACAACAAGCGGCATTATGGTATTTTACAAACTATGGAGAAGAAAATGGAAAATATGATAAAACAAAAAATTCAGAATGGCTTAATTATACAACAGATAAGAAAACATATAGTAGTTTATCAGACTATAGGGAAGGCGGAGAAGAAAGACAGGAACAAGCAGAAATATTATATAAATATTTAATAAACGAAGCAAAGGAAAAAGCATCAGAATATGATGACATTGAAAGCACAACAATAGCACCAATACAATTAGATACACAAATGCTAAACTATGAAATTCAAGGCAAAAACACAATAATTGGACCAATTCATATTACCAAAAATAATATAAAGGCATATGAGTTAGAATTTATTACAAAAATAGACAACGTAGAGACTAGTGATTATATTTTATTAAATAAAGACAAAAATCAAGTGTCAGCAGGAACAACGCTTGATGATTTGATAGGAGAAGATTTCTATATTTCATTGCCAGTAGAAAAAACAATGGGAAAAACAATAAGTATAGAAGTAAATATAAATTATAATGATGCAAATTTTATATTTTGGGCATCAAGTACAAATAATCAAGAACAACCAATAGTAATACCAGGAAAAGAAGAAATTTCGATACCAGGAAAATTAGAAATTGAAATACCTAATTTACAAGGAGAATATGAAATAGAGATAGTAAAACAAGATAGAAAAACAGGAACAAAACTATCAGGAGCAGTGTTTAATGTAAATGGACAAGATAAGACAGCAACAAATGCAAGTGGAATATTAAATTTAGGAACAGTAAAAATAACAGACACAGAAAGACCAGATACATATACAATAACAGAAACAACAGGACCAGAAGGATACAACAAATTTGACGGAAGTATAGAACTAAGTGTAGCAAAGAAATTAGAAAATGGAAATTATGTAATAGATACAGAAAACACAACAATGACAGTAAGAGATAAAGGCGGAACAATAATAACTCAAAATGTTCCAGTAACAATAAATAAAACAACCCAGAAAATAACAATAACAGTAGACAATGAAAAAATAGCAGGAGAATACGGAGTAGAGATATTAAAAGTAGACCAAGAAAATGCAGGGAAGATATTAGAAGGAGCAGAGTTTAAAGTAACACTAGCAGACGGAACAGAAAGGACAGAAAGAACAAATGCAGAAGGAAAAATAGAAATAGAAGGAATAGAAATAACAGAAGAAGGAATAGACACAATAAAAATAGAAGAGATAGAAGCACCAGAAGGATACGACAAAATATTTAATAGTGTAGAGTTAGAAGTAACAAAAGGAATACAAAATGGAGAATATGTAGTAAGCAAAATAGAATTAAAAAATACAGAAGGAACAGGATTAGTAGAAGGAAAAATAAATGCGAACTTAGAAAACGGAAAAATAATAGTAACAGTTCCGAATAAAAAGAAAGAAGGAAACTATGAAATAGAGTTAGTAAAACAAGATGGAGAAACAGGAACAAAACTATCAGGAGCAGTATTTAATGTAAATGGAGAAAATAAAACAGCAACAAATGCAAGTGGAATAGTAAATATAGGAACATTCCAAATAACAGATACATCAACACCAGATACATATACAATAACAGAAACCAGCGGACCAGAAGGATATAACAAATTTGACGGAAGTATAGAATTAAGTGTAGCAAAGAAAATAGAAAATGGAAACTATGTAGTAGACACAGAAAATACAACAATGGTAGTAAAAGACAGCACAGGAGTAACAATAAATCAAAATGTTCCAGTAACAATAGACAAAACAACAGGTAAAATAACAATAACAGTAGACAATGAAAAGATAACAGGAGAATATGGAGTAGAGATATTAAAAGTAGACCAAGAAAATGCAGGGAAGATATTAGAAGGAGCAGAGTTTAAAGTAACACTAGCAGATGGAACAGAAAGAACAGAAAGAACAAATGCAGAAGGAAAAATAGAAATAGAAGGAATAGAAATAACAGAAGAAGGAACAGAGACAATAAAAATAGAAGAGATAGAAGCACCAGAAGGATACAACAAAATATTTAATAGTGTAGAGCTAGAAGTGACAAAAGGAATACAAGATGGAGAATATGTAGTAAATAACATAGAATTAAAAAATGCAGAAGGAACAGAATTAGTAGAAGGAAAAGTAAATGCGAACTTAGAAAATGGAAAAATAACAGTAACAGTACCAAATAAAAAAATAGAAGGAAGCTATGAAATAGAGTTAGTAAAACAAGACGGAGAAACAGGATCAAAACTATCTGGAGCAGTATTTAATGTGAATGGAGAAGACAGGACAGCAACAAATGCAAGTGGAATAGTAAATATAGGAACATTCCAAATAACAGATACATCAACACCAGATACATATACAATAACAGAAACCAGCGGACCAGAAGGATATAACAAATTTGACGGAAGTATAGAATTAAGTGTAGCAAAGAAAATAGAAAATGGAAACTATGTAGTAGACACAGAAAATACAACAATGGTAGTAAAAGACAGCACAGGAGCAACAATAACTCAAAATGTTCCTGTAACTATAGACAAAACAACAGGAAGAATAACAATAACAGTAGACAACGAAAAAATAGAAGGAAACTACGTAGTAGAAATAGTAAAAAAAGAAAAAGAAACAGATATATCATTACCAGGAGCAATATTTAACGTAAATGGAGAAGATCAGACAGCAACAAACTCAAATGGAATATTAAGCTTAGGAACAATAGAAATAACAGAAATTGATACACCAGATACATATACAATAACAGAAACAACTAGCCCAGATGGATACAATAAATTTGACGGAAGTATAGAATTAAGTGTAGCAAAGAAACTAGAAAATGGAGCATATGTAGTAGACACAGATAATACAACAATGGTAGTAAGGGATGAAAATAACAATGTTATAAATGAAAATATTCCAGTTACAATAAATATAACAACAGGAAGAATAACAATAACAGTAGAAAATGAAAAAATAGTAGGAGATTATGGACTAGAAATAGTAAAAGTAGATAGTAAAACAGGAGCAAAACTATCAGGAGCAATATTTAATGTAAATGGAGAAGATAGAGAAGCAACAGATTCAAATGGAATATTAAGCTTAGGAACATTCCAAATAACAGATACAATAACAGCAGATACATATACAATAACAGAAACCAGTAGCCCAGAAGGATACAATAAATTTGAAGGAAGTATAGAATTAAATGTGGCTAAAAAGTTAGAAAATGGGGTATATGTAGTAGATACAGAAAATACAACAATGGTAGTAAAAGATAGCACAGGAGCAACAATAACAGAAAATGTTCCAGTAACAATAGACAAAACAACAGGTAAAATAACAATAACAGTAGAAAACGTAAAAAAAGAATTTGATTTAGCATTAAGAAAATTCATTGTAGCAGTAAGTAGAGATGAAGACATAGAAGAAGATGAGTACTTAAGAAATGAAGATGGCTCATATTCAAGAGCACCAATAGTAGATGCAAGCCAGCTAAATACAGTAGGTACAGATGGAAATAGAGTTACTACAGCAACATATAACCATACAAAAGAGCCAGTAGAAGTAAGAAAAGGTGATACAGTAATCTACACAATAAGAGTATATAATGAAGGAGAAACATCAGGATATGCTCAAACAATAACAGACTACTTGCCAGATGAATTAGAATTTTTACCAAACCATCCAATAAATCAACAATATGAATGGACAATAGAAGGAAATAGAGTAACAACAGACTACTTATCAAAAGAAAAAGAAACAGAAGAAAGACAAAACCTAATAGAAGCATTTGACGAAACAAGAGTAAATGAAGAAGAGCCATTATACTATAAAGAAGTACAAATAGCATGTAAGGTAAAAGATACTGCAAAATCAGACTGGAAAATAACAAACTTAGCACAAATAACAGAAGATGCAGACCAAAATGGAAACGAAACAGATGACAGAGATTCAACACCAGATGGAGGATTTGAAGAGCCAGAAGGAGAAGATAGACCAACATATAAAGATGATGAAACAGGAGAATACATACCAGGACAAGAAGACGATGATGACTTTGAAAAAGTAATAGTAAAAGAATTCGACTTAGCATTAAGAAAATTCATCATAGCAGTAAGTAATGATGAAACAATAGAAGAAGATGAATATCTAAAAAATGCAGATGGATCATACACAAGAGAACCAGTAGTAGACACATCATTATTAAATACAGAAGATGAAGAAGGAAACTTAATCACAACAGCAATATATAACCATACAAAAGAACCAGTATTAGTACAAAAAAATGACATAGTAATATATATGTTAAGAGTATATAATGAAGGAGACATAGATGGTTATGCAGCTGAAATAAAAGATCATTTACCACCATACTTAGAATATGTAGATGGAGAATTCAATAATCAATATGGATGGGAAGTTTCAGAAGATGGAAGAACATTAACAACAAGATACTTAGAAAATAGTCTAATAAACAAACCAGTAGTAAATGAAGAAGGCAAATATGAATTATCATATCAAGAAGTACCAGTAATGTGTAGAGTAATAGAAAGTGCACCAACAAATGAAAATGTAACAAACATAGCAGACATTACAGAATACCAAGATGATAATCATGAAGAAACAACAGATAGAGACTCAGAAAGTGATAATGTAGAACTTCCAAATGATGAAGACTTACCAGGATATAAAGGTGATGAAACGGGAGAATACATACCAGGACAACAAGATGATGACGACTTTGAAAAAGTAATAATAAAAGAATTTGACCTAGCATTAAGAAAATGGGTAACAGAAGCAATAGTAATAGAAAACGGAAAAGAAACAGTAACAGCAACAGGACATCAGCCATATGATGACCCAGAAGAAATAGTAAAAGTAGAATTACATAGAAAGAAACTAAACCAAGTAACAGTCAAATTTAGATACTCAATCAGAGTAACAAATGAAGGAGACATACCTGGATATGTAAAAGAAATAACAGACTATATACCAGAAGGATTAAGATTTGACCCAGCAGACAACCCAGGATGGACAGATGAAGGAAATAATGTAATATCAACGAGATTGCCACAAGATATCCTATTACAACCAGGAGAATACACAGAAGTAGAAGTAGTCTTAACATGGATAAATGATGAAAACAACATGGGAGTAATGACAAATATAGCAGAAATATCAGAAGATGATAACGAATATGATATCCCAGATAGAGACTCAACACCAGACAATCAAAAAGAGGGAGAAGACGACATAGATGACGCACCAGTAATGATATCAATAAGCACAGGAGCAGCAAGAACATACTTCATGTTAGGTGGAATAGTTCTAATCACAATAGCTGGAGGAGTATTCTTAATTAAGAAATTTGTCATTTAGGGACGTGCCAAATCGTTTCAAAATGAAACAAAAGGGACAGACCTAAAAGAAGTATAATGTAATTTATGTAATAACAATTAGTCTATTAAAAATTGAGAAAGTATAAATAAAATACATTCTCAATTTTTAAATTGTCTACAAATTTGTTTAGTCACAATTTAAAATATCTAGAAATGAAGAAAAATTAAATAAATTAAAGTAGTGAATTCCTTGAAAAAACAAAGCAACTATTGTAAAATAATAAACAGATAAGACTAAAAATAAAAAGTGGCGTCCCCAAAGTAACCAAAAATGGTCAGTCCGAACCTGTCCCCAAACTGACCATAACGAAGAAAGGAAGAAAATTTTAATGAAACAAAACTTACAAGAACTAAAAGAAAAAGTAGAAATAGAAATATCACCAATAATAAAAGAAATAGACAAAATATGCGAAATAAACAGTAAAAAAGTATTAGACGCATTCCAAGAATGTCATTTACAGGAGCAACATCTAAATTCATATACAGGATATGGAATAGATGAACCAGGAAGAGACAAAATAGAAGAAATATATAGCCATATATTCAAAGCAGAAGATAGTCTAGTTCGAGCACAACTAATTTCAGGAACACATGCATTAGCAATAACATTATCAGCATTATTGAGACCAAATGACACAATGTTAAGTATTTCAGGAGAACCATATGACACATTACAAACAGTTATAGGAATAGGCAAAGAGAAAAGTGAGAGCTCTTTAAAATCATATGGCATAAACTATGAACAAATAGATTTAGTAGAAAATGACTTTGACTATGAGAAAATAAAAGAAAGATTATCCACAAATGATGTTAAACTTGTGGAAATCCAAAGGTCAAGAGGATATTCAACAAGAAAAAGTATAAATATTGATAAAATAGAAAAAGTAATAAAAGAAATTAGAAAAGTAAATACTGATGTAATAATAATGGTAGATAACTGTTATGGAGAATTTGTAGAAGAAAAAGAACCAATTGAAGTAGGAGCAGACATTATAGTAGGTTCTTTAATGAAAAATTTAGGGGCAGGAATTGCAACATCAGGAGCATATATTTCAGGAAAGAAAAAATTGATTGAACTATGTGCAGAAAGACTAACAGCACCTGGAATTGGAAAAGAAATAGGACCATCATTAAATCAAAATCCATTATTTATAAAAGGAATATTCTTTGCACCAAGTGTTGTTGCAAGTAGCTTGAAAACAGCAGTCTTTGCAAGTTGCATTTTAGAAAAGCTAGGATACAATGTAGAGCCAAAATATAATGAGAAAAGAGCAGATATAGTTCAAACGATACATTTAGGAGAAGAAAATAAGTTAATTAAATTTTGTCAAGGAATCCAAAGCGGTTCACCAATTGATTCAGATATAATACCATACCCAGGAGATATGGGAGGATATGAAGATAAAGTAATCATGGCAGCAGGAACATTTACACAAGGCTCAACAATAGAACTTAGTTGTGACGGACCGTTAAGAAAGCCATATATTGCATATATGCAAGGTGGATTAACATATGAATATGGAAAACTAGGAATAATGAAAGCAATTGAATTCATGGAAAATACATAGTATAATTTACATTAATTAAAATACTATAAAAAGCAAATGATATATTTATATATTTTTCCGTAATCCCCATTCAATAAAATGTAATTCACGTACGTTCAAACATTTTCTAGAAAGGTCCCCACAATATACTTCAAAATATATAAATATATCATTTGCTAAAAATATAAATTTGATATATAATAATAAAAAAGTTGGAACGGAGGATAAAAATGGGTATAGTAATAGTTTTATTAATTTTTGTTGTTTTAATAGTTGCAATTTTAGTCTTAAGTGGTAGTAGCCAAAGAGCAGAGGAAAGAAGAATTGAAAAAGAAAGAAAAGAAGCAACAAAGATGGCAAAGCAAGAAATAAAGAATAAGAAGAAAGAAATGAAAAAAGATAACGAATATGTAGATATTTTCAAACATGAACAACAAAATATGATTGAGCAATCAAACAATATTGAAACTTATATGAATGATGAACAAGTTCAAAAAATGGAAAATAATGAAGAAAATGATGAAATAGAAGAAAATAAAGTAAATGAATTAGAAGAAACTAACATAGAGAAGAATAATGTAGAAGAAAAACAAACAGAGAAAAATAACGATAAAGAAAATAGTGATGAAAATAGTGATATAGAATTTTTCTTTGACGAACCAGAAAAAAGTGAAGAAAAAGACAATATGCCACAAGAAATAGAAAAACAAGATAAAGAGAACGATAAAGTAAATCAAATTGAAGAAAGTACAAGTACAGATAATGAAGTAGAAACAAAAGTTGAGGATGATGAACCAGCAATAGAATTTTTCTTTGAAGATAATCTAGATCAATATATAAAAGAAGCACAAGCAAATGATATTGGTTATTTAAATGGAGATGGTCCAGAAGAAGATAACAAAAAAGATATTGCAGATGACGAAGTTAAAGAAGAACAAAAAGAAAATAAAAAAGAAGAAAAAGATAAAAAAACAACTACTAAAAGCACGTCAACTAAGAAATCTACAACAAGTAAATCTATGACAAGTAAATCAACAACAAAGAAAGCATCAACAGCAAAAACACCTGCTAAAAAATCAACAACAGGTGCTACTAAAACAACAAAAAAGACAACATCAACTACTAAGAAAAGTACAACAGGAACAAAAAAAGGCAGTACGAAAAATGCTTAATAAATAATAAAAAAATTAAAGCAAAATGATAAAATAAAAGAATGTGAGTAAAATGAAAGTAATAGTAATAGGTGGAGGACCAGCAGGAATGATGGCAGCAATAGTTGCAAGTAAACAAGGTCATCAAGTAAAACTAATTGAAAAAATGCCATCACTTGGAAGAAAATTATTAATAACTGGAAAAGGAAGATGTAATATTACATCTTCTTTAGATATGTCAAAATTTATTGAAAACACTCCAACAAATGGAAAGTTTTTATATAGTTGTTTTCAAAACTTTACAAACCAAGATATTATAAAATTTTTAAAAGAAGAAGGATTAGAAGTAAAAGAAGAAAGAGGAAATAGAATATTTCCAGTAACAGATAAATCCTTAGATGTTTTAAAATGTTTTACAAAAAAATTAAAAAAACAAAACATAAAGATAGAATATAATACAAGAGTCACAGAATTAATTGTTAGTGAAATTGAAGATGATAAATCAAATCTAAAAAATGAGTATAAGTCAGAAGCAGGAGAAAATAAAAAAATAGGAATAGCAAAAGTAAAAAAAGAAAAGAAATTAAAAATTGAGGGAGTAAAAATTTTAAATGGAGATTTAGAGAAAATTGAAAAAGCAGACAAAGTAATTCTTGCAACAGGTGGAAAAAGTTATCCACTGACTGGTTCAACAGGAGATGGATACATATTAGCAAAAAAAGTAGGACATACAATCACAGAACTAAGACCATCATTAATACCTTTAGAAACATATGATTTAGCAACATGTAAAGAATTGCAAGGATTAACATTAAAAAATATTGCAATAACTATAACAGATATTGAAAAAAGTAAAAAAATATATGAAGATTTTGGAGAAATGATATTTACGCACTTTGGAGTTTCAGGCCCAATAATATTAAGTGCATCAGCACATCTAACAAGATATAAAAGCAACTTAGAAAAGATGAAAAACAGAAAAATAATCTTAAAAATAGATTTAAAACCAGCATTAACTGAAGAAAAATTAGAAGAAAGAATATTAAGAGATTTTAATGAATTGAAAAACAAACAATTTAAAAATAGCTTAGACAAATTATTACCTCAAAAGATAATTCCAGTAATCATAAAGAAGAGTACGATACCAGAAAATAAAAAAGTAAATGAAATAACTAGAGAAGAAAGAAAACAATTAGTCCATCTACTAAAAGATTTTGAAATTGAAGTAAAAGGTTTTAGACCAATAGAAGAAGCAATTATAACAAGTGGAGGAGTTTCTACAAAAGAAATAAATCCAAAAACAATGGAATCAAAAATAGTTAAGGGACTATATTTTGCAGGAGAAATCATAGATGTGGATAGCTATACAGGAGGATTTAATTTGCAAATAGCATATTCAACAGGATATACAGCGGGTAGTAACTAAACAATACTAATTAAAGATAAAAAATAATGAGGTAAAAAGATAAATGGAAGAGTTTATTACAATTGAAGAAAACGTGCAAACAGAAATTACAGAAAAAAAGTCAAAATTTATAGCAAATCTATTCTATGTAGAAAATGTAGAAGAAGCAGAAGAATTAATAAAGAAAACAAAGAAAAAATATTTTGATGCAAAACATAATTGTATAGCATATAGAGTAATAGAAAAAGGTCAAATTATAGAAAAATCAAGTGATGATGGAGAACCATCAGGAACAGCAGGACAACCAATGTTATCTATTTTACAAAAAAACAATTTAGCAAATGTACTAATAATTGTCACAAGATATTTTGGAGGAATATTATTAGGTACAGGCGGATTAGTTAGAGCATATTCTAGCAGTTTATTAAATGCAATTGAAGAAACTAAAAAAGTAACAAAATGTTTAGGACAAGAACTACGAGTAGAATTAGATTACAATGAATTTGAAAATTTTAAATATTACTGTAAAAAAAATAAAATTAACATCATAAAAGTAGAATATCAAGAATATATTGAATGCACAATTTCATTAGAATTTAATATAAAAGAAAAATTAATGAAAGATTATGAAGGAAAAAAGATAAGTTTAAAGAATATACAAGAATTATCTATAAAATATATCACAAAAAGCATAGAATAAAACATCTTTCATAAACTTTTGGAAGAAATTACCAAAAAACCATTGCTTTTCCTCGAACTAAAGAATATAATTGCATTGTAAGGAAACTAGGGTGAAAATAGGAGGGATGATTGAAAAATAATTACAATTTTGACTGTATCAAATTTCATTTAAAATGCAGTTACATACAAAAGCATGCGCCTTTGCCTTTTAAATAAAATTTTCTTTGTCAAAATTTAATTCTTTTCCAACCAAATTCACCAACGAGGAAAGGAATGAAAAAAATGAAAGAAAAAACAAAAGTCTTAATCGCAGACGATAATCAGGATTTTAGCAGAACGTTATCTTCATACATCAATAACCAAGATGATATGGAAGTTATTAGCATGGCAAAAGACGGTAATGAAGCAGTAGAGATGATAGCAAAAAATAATCCAGATATAGTATTATTAGATGTAATAATGCCACATCTAGATGGATTAGGGGTATTGGAAAAAGTTAATGAGATGGAATTATCTAAAAAACCAGTATGTATCATGTTATCTGCAGTCGGACAAGATAAGATTACACAAAAGGCAATATCTTTGGGAGCAGAATATTATGTTGTAAAACCATTTGACATAGAACTACTAATAAAAAGAATAAAAGAAATAAAATACCACCAACCAAACCAAACATCAAATTATTTTATCACAAGAGAAATAAAACCACAGTACATAGAATTATCAATGGATGAAAGTAAAAAAGAAGAAAACCTTGAAGCACTTGTTACAAATATAATCCATGAAGTTGGAGTTCCAGCACATATTAAAGGATATCAATATTTAAGAGAGGCAATTATGATGGTTGTCAATGACATAGATGTAATTAATCAAATTACAAAAAGCCTATATCCTAAAATAGCAGCTAAATACAACACAACTCCATCAAGAGTAGAACGTGCAATTCGTCATGCAATAGAAGTAGCGTGGGGAAGAGGCCAACAAGAGGCAGTAGAAAGCATATTTGGATACACAATATCAGCAAGCAAAGGAAAGCCTACAAATTCCGAGTTCATTGCAATGATAGCTGATAAGTTACGTCTAGAACTAAAGAGTGCATAACAGGGATTTAGGGGACGGTCCTAAAAATCCCTAAAAACAGGGATTAGGGGACGGACCTTGAGAAAATACTTTTGAATTTACAAGGCTATAAACTCTATGAAAAAAGTCATAGAAAGGCTGCAAAATCAGCAACCAAAGCGATAAATGAAATATTCATAGGACAATAAATTTCCAAGATTTACTGGTTAATATTTAAAAATGTTAATCAGTATATCTTGGAGGTTTTTTGTAAAAATTTGTTTTGTTCGCTAGATAATAAAGTAAAAATATACTATACTAATTAACATAGGAAATGAGAATAAGCAGTGTGGGTGCTACCACTTTACATACACAGTTTATGCTGTGAGGATATTGTAAAAAGTTACATGAAAAATAATGAAAAAGAACATTGAAAACTAAATATTGGTAAAAATCCGATAATCAC
>CALXKC010000030.1 GCA_944388775.1 uncultured Clostridia bacterium
TATTATTAGTTTACCGATTGATTAATTATTTTAAATTTTGTGAATTTATTGACATGTGATAATTATTGTAGTATACTATATTTAGCTTATAAGTAAATTAATTTGATGTAAATCGTTTGTAAATTTAACACTCGAAAAAAGACTAATAGGGCAAAAAGATTAGTCTTTTTTTGTACAATTTTTTCCATATGCAAAAAAATTTCAAAAACTCTTGCTTTTTCCACATTTTATTAATATAATGTGGAAAAAGTAACATTAATCTCTTATTTCGTACATAATATGAGGTTAACGTGGAGGATGTGGTTGAACCTTTCAACCAAATTATACCTTGAGAAAGGGATGAAACAAGTTATGAGAAAAGGTCTTCAAAATGTAGAAAATAGTGAAAATAAGAATTACAAAATTATTGCAGTTGATGATGAACAAGGTATCATTGATTCTTTATCAATATTTCTAAAAAGAAGTGGATATGATTTCACAGGTATAACTGACCCACAAGAAGCAATAGAAAGAGTCAGAAATGAACATTTTGATTTAATGGTTTTAGACTTTATTATGACTCCTTTTCATGGTGACCAAGTTGTAGAAGAAATTAGAAAGTTTAATAAAGAATTATATATCTTATTATTAACTGGTCATAAGGATTTAGCTCCTCCATTAGAAACAATACGTAGATTAGATATTCAAGGTTATTGTGAAAAAAGTGATAAGTTTGACCAATTATTACTTTTGATTGAATCTGGAATTAAATCTATTAAACAGATGAAAGAGATTAAACATATAAATGAAGAATTAGCTGATACATATAAAAAGTTAGAACAAGCTTATTTAGAAAGTATTCAAACTTTGAGATATACAGTTGAGGCTAAAGATACATATACAAGAGGTCATTCTGACAGAGTTTCAGAATTCTCTGTGTTATTAGGTAAAAAAATGGGATTATCAGACCAAGATTTACGTACTTTGCAAATTGGTGGTTTATTCCATGATATTGGAAAAATTGGTGTTCCTGATACAATCTTGCAAAAAGAATCTAAGCTTACAGATGATGAGTATTCAGAAATTAAAAATCATCCTTCAATTGGAGCTCACATTTTATCTACTGCAACTTTATTTAAGGATATTATTCCTATTGTAAAACATCACCATGAAAGATATGATGGTCATGGATATCCTAGTCAATTAAAAGGCGAAGAGATTCCATATTTGGCTAGAATTACAGCAATTGCAGATAGTTTTGATGCTATGACTTCAAGAAGAACTTATAGAGATGCTATGCCTCTTGAAACTGTTATTTCAGAGTTTAAGAGATGTAGGGGTACACAGTTTGATCCAGAATTAGATGATGCTTTTGTTGATATATTAGAGAATCACTATGATGAAATAAAGGAAATTCAAGAAAAATATAAAGGTGAAATAGAAAACAGGGATTAGGGGACGGTCCTCAAAATCCCTGTTTTAATTTAAATCTTAATAAGCTATTAAAAATAGTATAAAATTTATGAATTTCGAATGCGAATGGAAGAATTCTAGAAAATATTAAGTTACCTAATAGGCACCTCTCAAAGCTAGTTTGAGAGGTGCCTATTAGGTAACTTTAAATTTTCTTAATACTGTAATGTTAGCCGAGAAATGAAATAAATTTTATACTATTTTATAATAGCAAAAGAATAGAATAAAAAAACAGAGATTTTGAGGACCGTCCCCTAATCCCTGCTTCTTTCTAAACTTTCATTGAAAGTCCTACTTTTTGTCTTTCTTTATCAATTTTAATAACTTTTACTTTTACTATATCTCCAACAGAAACGACATCTGATGGATTTTTAATAAATTTATCACTCATTTCAGAAATATGAACTAAGCCATCATGTTTAACACCAATATCTACAAATGCCCCAAAATCTATAACATTTCTAACTGTTCCTGTTAATACCATACCTTCTTTTAAATCATCAATTTTTAATACATCTGAACGTAAAATTGGTTTTGGCATATCTTCTCTTGGGTCTCTTCCTGGTTTTGAAAGTTCTTCAATAATATCTGTTAATGTCATTTCTCCTATTTCTAATTCTTTTGCAGTTTTTGCTACATCAATTGTTTTTAATTTATTTCTCAATTCTTCTAATTTTTCTTTATTTCTTAAATCGTTTTTATCAAATCCCAATTGATTTAATAATTTTTCAGTAGCTTCATAACTTTCTGGGTGAACTGCTGTAATTTCTAGTGGATTATCACCATCAAATATTCTTAAGAAACCTGCACATTGCTCAAATGCTACTTTTCCTAGTTTTGGTACTTTTAATAATTGTTTTCTATTTTTTAATTTTCCATTTTCATCTCTATATTTTACAATATTTTTTGCAATTGTGTTGTTGATTCCTGAAACATAGCTAAGTAGTGAAGGTGTTGCAGTGTTTACATCAACTCCTACTTTATTAACACTATCTTCTACAACTCCTGTTAAGCTTTCTTGTAATTTCTTTTGATTTACATCATGTTGATATTGTCCAACACCTATTGCTTTTGGATCTATTTTTACAAGTTCTGCTAATGGATCTTGCAAACGTCTTGCAATTGAAATTGCACCTCTAATTGACACATTTATATCTGGATATTCTTCTGTTGCAAGTTTTGATGCTGAATATACAGATGCTCCTGCTTCACTTACTATCACATAGTGTACATCTCTTGAGGCTTCTTTTATCATATCTGCTACAAACATTTCTGATTCTCTTGATGCTGTTCCATTTCCTATTGCTATCATGTCTACTTTGTCTTTTTCTATTAATTTTAATAATTCTTTTTTCGCGCCTTCAACATCATTTTGTGGCTCTGTTGGATATACTGTTGTATAATCTAATAATTTACCTGTTTCATCTATAATTGCTATTTTACATCCTGTTCTATATGCTGGATCAAATCCCATAACAGTTTTTCCTTTGATTGGTGCTCCTAATAGTAATTGTTTTGAATTTTTACCAAATACTTTAATTGCTTTATCTTCAGCTTTTTCTGTTAAATCTGAACGGATTTCTCTATCAATAGATGGTTCTATTAGTCTTTTAAAACTGTCTAAAATTGTTTCTTTTAGCATTTCAGTAAATTGTGTTTCACCTTTTATAATATCTCTTTCGATGTATGCTAAAATTTTATCTTCTGGCTTTTCTATTTTTACTTTTAGGAAATCTTCTTTTTCTCCACGATTTATTGCTAAAATTCTATGGCTTGGTATGTATTTTATTGCTTCTTGATAATCATAATACATTTCATAATTTGATTTTTCTTCTGGTTTTGATGCTTTTGTTTCGATAAGTCCTTCTCTATAACAGATTCTTTTTATTTGTTTTCTGTATTTTGGTTCATCTGAAATGTTTTCTGCAATAATGTCTAATGCTCCTTGTATTGCATCTTCTGGAGTTGCAACTACTTTGTCTTTATTTTTCTTATCTTCATCAGATAATTTATCTATATTTATGTATTGTTTTGCAATTTCTATTATTGGTGTTGTTTCTTTTTGTTCTATAATAATATTTGCAAGTGGCTCTAATCCTTTTGCTTTTGCGACCGTTGCTCTTGTTTTCTTTTTTTGCTTATATGGTCTATATATGTCTTCAACTTCTGCAAGTGTTTTTGCTATTGCAACTGCTTGCAGGATTTCATCAGTTAATTTTCCTTGCTCATCTATTGATTTTACAACTTCTTCTTTTCTTTGTTCTAAATTTCTTAGGTAGTTTAATCTTTCTCCTAAGTCCCTAAGTGTTTCGTCACTTAGTCCTCCTGTCACTTCTTTTCTATAACGTGCAATAAATGGAATTGTGTTTCCTTCATCTATTAATTTTACTGCCGCTTCTACTTGTTTTGTTTGTATGTTTAGCTCTTCTGCTATTATTTTTATTATTTTTTCCATTGTATCAATCCTTTCAAATGATTTAGGGACGGAGAAAAAATCATCTCGTCTCTTAGTTTTTTAACGTGATTTATTTTATCACAATTTTTTTCAAATTGCTACATTTTTTCTTTGTATTTTTATGTCGATTATTGACATTTTTCATTTTTTATTTTATTCTAATAGTGTAGAAAAATTTAATTTTTTAATTGTTAGTTTTCTATAAGAAAATTAACCTTGTTTTATACGGAAAAATGCATTAAGCACTTTCCGATAAAATAAAATTTAAATAGGAGGGGATTTTATGAGTTCAGAACTAAGAGCTAAAGCACGTGAGAAACTAACTGGAAAGTGGGGAAAAGCTGCTTGTATTTCTTTGGCTTATCTTGTTATTGCATTTTTGATTGGTTTCATTCGAGGTCATATTGAAGAACACTCTTTCTTAAATTTAATTGTTTCTATAATTGTATTTATCATTGAAGTTCCTTTATCTTTTGGATTAGTTTATTCTATGTACAAATTATTTAAAGATGAAGAAACATCTGCTTTTGATTTTTGCAGTTTAGGATTTTCTAATTTTGGAAGAGCTTGGGGTGTTACATGGCAAACCATTTTAAAAATGATAGTACCTGTAATTTTAATGATTATTTCGTACGTTTTACTTGCTTTTTCTATTTCTCTTTATGTGGCATCATCTTTTTCTTATATTTATTCTGGTTCAACTTCTGGATTAGGTATGGCTGGTTTATTATCTATTGTAGGCATAATACTTTTAATTTTCTCTGTAATTTGGGGATTAACTAAATATTATTACTATGCTCTATCTTATCTAATTGCAATGGATAATCCAGAAATGACATCAAAAGAGGCTGTTGAAGAAAGTAAGAAATTGATGAATGATAATCGTGGAAAATTGTTTGGATTACAAATGTCATTTATTGGTTGGGCTATTTTAGCATTATTTACTTTTGGTATTGGTTATATTTGGCTTATTCCATATATGCAATTTGCAACTATTTGCTTCTATGACAAAATAAAAGAAACAAATGCCTAAAATTAATTTGAACAAGAAAATTTATTTTTTAGAATACAATTAAAAGCATTAATATTCTAGTTTTCTAGTTTATTAATGCTTTTTTTGTTTTCTAGCTTGTTTTTATATTGATATATTTTAATCTTTTTTTATCTGTAATTGTATAATAAAATTGTTTCATTACTTTTTCTACTTCACTAATTTCTGTTGAAGTGTCTGTAATGTTACGAATCATTATATTAAAATTCACCATAAATAGTTCTACTTTTAAATCTTCTACAACTTGGAAATTAGCTCTTTCATAAAATCTAATTCTTCTTTCTTGTATGTTTTTTTCGTTTTCATTTTTTGCAAAGTCTGGGTCTTCTACTTCTAGTAATATTCCTTTTTTGTTTGAATATTTTTCTTCTAGTTCTTTTAATATTTTTGTTCCTATTCCTTTTCTTCTATTTCCTTTATATACTGCCAAAAATGCTACTAAAACATATTCTTGTATTTGGTCTATTATACAATATCCTCTTTCTATTCCTTCTTCTTCATAAATAAATGTTTCTTCATTATATTTTAACATTCTTTTTCTAAATCCTTCTAAGTTTGGTCTTTCACTGCTTGGAAAATCTTTTACTATATGTTTTCTATATAAATCTTTGAATTCTTTAAATTTTATTTGTCTTAACATCTCTTATTCTCCTTTACTTTGTTATACAAAATACTGCATATAGTGGAACTGATTTTATATTATTTGCTAATCCAAAATTGTTTGCTGATATTCTAATCGCTAAATCTATTTTATTATTTTGCATAAAATAATTTAAACTTTTGGATTTTTTATTTTCGTTTGCTTTTACTTCTATTGGTATAATCCCTTTTGCTGTATCTATTAGAAAATCGATTTCTGCTACTTGATTTTTTGCCCAATAATATAAACTATATCCATTAGCATGTAATTCATTTGCTACGTAATTTTCTGTAATAACTCCTTTATATTGAAAATTATCATTTAACAATATTTTGTTTCTTGGTATTTCTAGTAATTCTGTCAAAATTCCTGTATCACTTAAATATAATTTAAATTTATCTTCTTCTATAAATCCTTTTAAAGGTGTTTCAAATTTATTAACAAAATAACACGGAATAACTAATTGACTTGATATAAGCCAATCTAAACTTGTTTCGTAGTCTCTTCTTCTTGCATATGGTTCTATTTTTGCAAATTGAAATTTCTTATTTTCTTTTGCAAGTTGACTTGGTATATTTTTATATACTTTCTCAATTTTTATGGTTTCATAATAGTTTAATGTATATTTTTTCATATCTGCCAAATATGCATCAATAATAGATTTTAATATATTATTATCAAATTTTAAAATTTCTAATTTATTTTTTATTATATCGTTTATAGCCATTGGCATTCCACCTGTTGAAATAAATAGCCTATAATAATTTAGTAGTTTTTCATGAATAGGATTGCTCATTTTCTTATTTTCATTAAAACATTTTTTTATTTCTTCTATTACTTGTTCATATCCTATTGCAATTAAGAATTCTTCGAATGTCATAGGATACATATATTTAATTATTACTTTTCCAACAGGAAATGAACTTTGAAATCTTTTTAATTTTACACCTAGTAAAGAACCCGCACATATAATTTTATATGGAAATTCCGCTTCACAAAAGTATTTTAATGCTGAGATTAGTTTTTCTGATTCTTGTATTTCATCAAAAAATATTACTGTATCTTCTTGTATTAGTCTTCCTAAATATAGCTCCATTTTTTTTACTTTTTCTTCTGTATTAATTTGTTCATTAAAGATTTCTACAATTCCTTCATTGTCCATTAAGTTTATATATATATAATCTTTGTAATTTTCTTTACAAAATTTATCTATAATATATGTTTTTCCTATTTGTCTTGCTCCTACTACCATCAGTGGTGTATTTTCATTTTGTTTTTTCCATTCTTCTAGTTCTTTCCAAAATCTTCTTTGCATTGACCTACCTCCTTTACATCTATATTATATTATATTTTTTTCTTTTTATCAAGATGATTTCACGTTTTTACGTATTTTATTTTCTTTCGTTTCACGTTTTTGTGTGTTTTTTGTTTTTTTGTTTCACGTTTTCATGGTTTTTATTCGGTGTTTATTTCACACTTTTATAATCTAATTTATATTTTAATAATATTTTTTAAGTTATAGGAAATGAAATTTCCTATAACTTAAAAAAACATTAGCAAATATTAACGTTTACTAATGTTTCTGTTTCTATTCAACTCCTAAATACTCATTGTATGTACATTCTCTATCAATCACTTGTCCATTTTCTTTTATGTCTATGATTCTATTTGCTACTGTTTGAGTTAACTCATGGTCATGTGAAGTAAATAAAATATTTCCGATAAATTTTTTCATACCTTCATTTACTGAAGTAATACTTTCCATATCTAGGTGGTTTGTTGGTTCGTCAAAAATCAAGAAATTTGCACCTGATAACATCATTTTTGAAAGTACACATCTAACTTTCTCCCCACCTGATAGAACACTTACTTTTTTCAAGGCTTCTTCACCAGAGAATAACATTCTTCCTAAGAAACTTCTAACATATGTTTCATCTGGGTCTTTTGAGTATTTTCTTAGCCAATCTGTTATTGTTTCATCTGTTTCAAATAAATAGTTATTATCTTTAGGAAAATATGAACTTGTAATAGTTGTTCCCCATACTAATTCTCCTTCATCTGGTTCTAATTCTCCTG
Organism: uncultured Clostridia bacterium; assembly: GCA_944388775.1. GTDB lineage: Bacteria > Bacillota > Clostridia > TANB77 > CAG-508 > CAG-269. Next base: position 7,675 of record CALXKC010000030.1, read on the forward strand.
CAATTATTTGGAACAATACTGTTTTTGCATTTTCATTATCTGCTAAGAATGCTATTTTATCATCTTGTTTTACTGTAAAAGATATATTGTCAAGTAGTTTTACTCCTTCAACTGTTTTAGATATATTTTTTACTTGTAGAATTTCTTTACCTGGTTCTCTATCTGGTTTAAAGTCTACATATGGATATTTTCTATTTGATGGTTTTATTTCTTCTAATTGTATTTTTTCTAATGTTTTCTTTCTTGATGTTGCTTGTTTTGATTTTGAAGCATTTGCACTAAATCTAGCAATAAAGTCTTGTAATTCTTTGATTTTTTCTTCTTTCTTTTTGTTTTGCTCTCTTGCTTGTTTTAATGCAAGTTGGCTAGATTCATACCAGAAGTCATAATTTCCTGGATATACTGTTATTTTTCCAAAGTCAACATCTGCTATGTGTGTACATACTTTGTTTAAGAAATATCTATCATGTGATACGACAATTACTGTGTTTTCAAAATTTATTAAAAATTCTTGCAACCAGTTTATACTTTTCATATCTAAGTCGTTTGTAGGTTCGTCTAATAGTAGTACATCTGGATTTCCAAATAGACTTTGTGCAAGTAACACTTTTACTTTTTCTCTTGGGTCTATTTCTTTCATTAATTTATAGTGGTTTTCAGGTATTATTCCTAAATCATTTAAAAGAATTGCTGCATCTGACTCTGCATTCCAACCATCTAGTTCTGCAAATCTTTCTTCTAGTTTTGCTGCTTTCATTCCATCTTCTTCTGAAAAGTCTGGTTTTGCATATATTTCTTCTTTTTTCTTCATGATGTCATATAGCTCTTTATTTCCCATAATAACTGTATCCATTACTGAATAATCTTCGTAAGCAAAGTGGTCTTGTTTTAATACAGATATTCTTTCTCCTTTATCTATTGAAACATCACCTTTACTAGGTTCTATTTCTCCTGATAAAACTTTTAGAAATGTTGATTTCCCTGCACCATTTGCTCCTATTATTCCATAGCAGTTTCCTTTTCCGAATCTTATATTAACATCTTCAAATAGCACTCTTTTTCCAAATCTAATTGTAACTCCATTTGCACTAAGCATTTTTTTCATTCCTTTCTTTTGTCCCTATTTAGGACGTTTCTCATGCGACATTTATTATACAATATAATGCTTGTTTTTTCAAGTATATGGAAAAAGAGGTTCAATAAAACCTCTTCTCCACAGGATATTATTAGATATTATTGCTCTAATTCCCTTAATCGTGGTTTTTCCGTGCTGTAGATTATTCCTTTGTCTGACAGGACAGCATACACTGTTAAGTTGTTTGATAGTGTCATTTCATCCTCAATAGGTGAAATGATTTGGACTCCAGATATTGTCTGTGAGCAAAAACAGTCTGAATAGAATTGAATATCATCTCTTGGTGTATAGACCTTTCCATCTTGCCAGAATTTGATTTGCTCATATCCTGAGCTTGATGAATTACTGTCAATCTGTTGTTGTAACTCTTCAATAGTTTTATTCGCTTCTTGTAATTTCTTCTGTGTTTCCGTTTCTGTTTCATCATCCTGATTCGCTGAATCAATCTTGCTTTCAATACTATCGAGTTTTTCTTGAAGCTCTGTTGTGTTCAGTTCTTTCTCGATGTTATCAAGCTGGTTCTCAATTTTTGTTGTGTCTGTACCGCATCCTGTCATTAGGAATATAACTGTTGCTAATACAATTAATAATGTGACATTTCTCCGTTTCTTCATTATAATATCCTCCTTATGTTATTTAATATACTTTAATTATACTACAAAATCTACATAATATCAAATTAGTCGTCAAATAATAGCTTTATTCCCCATAAACCAGAAACACCAACTAATCCATATACAATTCTAGAAATAATACTCATATCTCCAAAAATTGCAGCTACTAGGTCAAAATTAAATATTGCTATTAATCCCCAGTTTATAGCACCAATTATAATTAAAACTAAAGCTATTTTATCAATTACTTTCATTGTATCCTCCTAAATCTTTTCATCACTATTAGCTTTTACTTAGATTTTAAAATAATAATTGTTAAATTAAAAAAGAAAAGTTTTTTCATTTTTTAATATTATGTGCATTATTATGAAATATATTCATTTTTACTATAATTATTGCTATTTTTACTTTTTTATGATAATTTTAAGTGGGGTGTTTTATGAAAAATTATAATTTTAGAAAAAATAGTGAATATAATAAATATAAGCAAACCAAAAATAATTTTTATGGCAAAAATTCAAATAATAAAAAATCAAAAATTTTATATATTAGAATATTTTTATTAATTATAATTTTAGCTTTTATATTTTGTTTGATAAAATTTGTTTTTGTACCTGATAAAACTGTTGATGTTGCAAATACTAATTTATTAACTAATTCTGAAGTATCTCAAAATTCTGTTAATAATGCTAATTCTGATGACATCAGTCAACAGGATCCAATAACTTTTTCCTTAGCTGCTATTGGTGATGTTATGTGCCATAATACTCAGTATATGGACGCATATAATAGTAGTACAGATTCTTATGATTTTTCATATGTTTTTGATGATATACAAAATTATATTGAGTCTGCTGATATTTCAATTGGAAGTTTGGAAACAACTTTTGCTGGTAAAGATAGAGGTTATAGTAATTATCCTACTTTTAACTCTCCTGAACAATTGGCCTATGACTTAACTGAAATGGGACTTGATGTTTTATCTACTGCTGGAAATCATGCTTTAGATAAAGGTTTTTCAGGCTTATGTAATACTCTTGATGTCTTAGATGATGCAAATATTTCCCATTCTGGAACTTATAGAACTCAAGAGGATAGAGATTCTGTTTTAATCAAGGATGTTAAAGGCGTTAGGGTTGCTATTCTTAGCTATACTTATGGAACTAATGGAATCCCTGTACCTACTGACAAAGAATTTTGTGTTAATTTGATTGATAGAGATTTGATTAAGCAAGATATTGAAAATGCAAAATCTCAAAATGCAGATGTGATAATCAGCTGTATGCATTGGGGAATTGAATATCAAACTACACAAAATAAAGAACAAGAGGATATAGCTAATTTCTTGTTTCAAAATGGTGTTGATATTATTTTAGGAAATCATCCTCATGTTTTACAACCTATGGAAAAAAGGTCTGTTACGTTAAAGGATGGGACTGTTAAAGATTGCTTTGTTGTTTATGCTTTAGGAAATTTTATCTGTGATCAAAATTCTGAAAATACTAGAAATTCAATTATTCTAAATTTAGATATTACAAAAAATCCAGATGGAAAAATCTCTATTGATAAGGTTGATTATGTTCCTATTTATATGTATAAAAATTCTAATTTGAGTATTAAGAAGATGAAACTTTTGGATATTGAAAAATCTATTTCTGATTATGAAAGTGGAACTGATACTTCAATTGGTAGCAGTACTTATAATCTTTTAAAGAATGAGTTAGAAAATATTAGGGAAATTATAGAATAATGGCAAAATGTCGCATTGGGGACGTTTCTCATGCGACATTCTTGTTTTTAATCGTAGTTATCCTAAATATTTTCTATTTCAAAAAAAATGTCGCATGAGAAACGTCCCCAATGCGACACCCAACCGCGATATTATCTTAACATGTCTTTTTTGTTTAGCCACCAAGTTACTAATAGTGTAGTTATTACTGCAATAAATATCATTATTGCAAATCCCATTGCGTTGTGTTGAAATGGCAATTCTACATTCATTCCCCAGAAACTCGAAATCATTGTTGGTACTGCTAATATAATTGTTATTGATGTTAAAAATTTCATTACTCCATTTAGGTTATTTGAGATTATTGATGCATATGCATCCATTGTTCCATTTAGAATGTCTCTATATATTTGTGCCATCTCTATTGCCTGTCTATTTTCTATTATGGCATCTTCTAGTATTTCTTCATCTTCTTCATATAGTTTTACAATTTTTCCTCTCATGGTTTTTTCCATGACAAGTTCATTTGATTTTAATGATGTTGTAAAATATACTAGACCTTTTTCTAAGCTTAATAATTTTAAAAGCTCTTTATTTTTCATAGAGTTTTTTAATATGTATTCTGCTATTTCTGTTTCTTTGTTTATTTTCTTTAGATAATCTAAGTAATATGATGAATTTAGGTATAGTATTTGAAATATGAATCTTGTCTTTTTGTATGTTTGAAAATTTTTTATTTTCTTTTTTTCAAAATCATCTATTACTTTATTTTTCTTCAAACTAATTGTAACGAAAAAATCATCTCTTACTACTATCATTCCTAAAGGCATTGTTGTGTATATGTCATTGTCGTCGCTTTTTTCAATTATTGGTACGTCTACTACAAATAATGTTGTATTGTCATCTTCTTCTTGGTCAATTCTGGCTTTTTCTTCATAGTCTAATGCATCTCTTATGAAGTCTTCTTGTATGTTTATGTTTTCACATACTTTTTTTATTTCGTTCTCGGACGGATTTACTAAGTTAATCCAGCTCCCTTTTTTAAATTCTTTTATTTCTTCTGTTTTATCTGTTTCGATATCTGTATTATATATTTTTAGCAAATCCATCACCCCTTTTTTATTCTCCAATACTATTATTTTATTATTTTGTAGCACTTTTGTCAATATTTTTCGCGAATTTACATAATCTTTTTGATTTTATTTTAAATTCCACTATTTAATTTTAATTAGATGATTTTCAATTTTTGCCTACATTCCTATTTTGACCAAAATTTGCCAATTATTTTATTTAGTGATTGAAAATTTATCTTTTTTGTGTTAATATATTGCGTATGAATGGAGTGTGTCGAAATGGATTTAAGAACAGTAGATAGTTATTTAAATCATAAACTTGATGAAAATAGTGATTTTATATTATTAACTTTTTATGAATTGAGAATTAAACTTGACCTGTCTAAAGCAGATACAAATGAATTCTTGAATTTATCTGCTATTCGTTTGAAAAATATTGGTTATAATGTTTATTTTACAGGTCAAGAGTATGAATATAATGATAAACATCAAATAGTAAAAGACAATGAATTATTGGTAGCTATAAAAATATAAGCTACCTTTCTATTTTATTTGCAAATATTTTATCCATATATTCATCTGGATAATTTTTATCTAAAAATGCATCAATATGACTTGTTGGTTGTATATTATATTTTCTTTCTTTTTGTCTTAATGCTGCCATTGATGATATTGTTATATTAAATATCATTAGCATCGCAACTCCAGCTGATACTAGTTTTACTCCATTTTTTTGTATCATTTCTTCTATTTTTGGTATTATTGGTTCTATTAATGATATATATAATAATCCTGCAAAGCCCCAATATGTGCAATGTATTAATGTTGTTCTTCCATTTATGTTTAATATCCAGTTAGAATAATCCCACGATACTGTTCCAAATATTTTTTCTTGTAGAAATGAAAATAGATATTCTACTGTTCCTCCTAATATCATTGATATTAGAAATATTTTCTTTTTATCTCTTGTTTTTATTTTCTGAAAAGCTAGGTAATATATTACGATTCCCACTCCATATATTGGTGTGAATGGCCCATATATTACTCCTTGTCTTGATTCTAGATGTCCTTCTTGTACTAATGCTACTATCATTTCTACTATATATCCTATTATGCTTCCTATCATAAAAATTAGAAATATTTTATTGATTTCATTTTGTTTGTTCTTTTTCATTTTCAACACCCTCTTTATTATAATTTTATACATTGTTGAATTTTATTCAAAGTTTCTTTTCTTACTTTTTTCTTACATTTTTGTAAGTTTTTGTTATCGTTTTTTAGATGTAAATTTGTAATTTTTAGAATAAAAAACAGTATAGAGTTTTTCTATACTGTAAATATATCAATAATTTATTAATCTAATTTTTATTTTATCTTAAAATATTCTTAAATTTTATTTTTCTATGGTCTTAATGCAGTTATCGGAACAACATAAATACCAGTATTAGGATCTTTATAAACTGATTGGCAAACTCCCACTATTACACACATAAATTTAGGTTTTTTAACCATATTATTATAAAATATTTGTAAATTTCGTATTGCATTATCTACTTCATTATATCCTAGTTTTATCTCTGCTGCTGCATATTCTCCGTCTTCAAATTCTAAAATAGAGTCTACTTCTACGCCACTTACATTATCTCTAAAATGATATAATTTTCCATCTAAATAATCCATATATACTCTTAAATCTCTTTCTACCAGAGCTTCAAAAAGAAATCCAAAAGTATTTAAATCTTTCATTAACTTATCTACGTTTAGATTTAGACAGGCACATGCTAATGATGGATCTACTAGATGCCTTTTCACTGATTTTCCTACCCTTTCAGGTGAACGATAATTTAAACTATATGCTTCTTGGTTTTCTATTAAATGTAGTCTTTCAAGAAAATCAAGATAATCTATAATTGTAGTTCTGCTAGTTAATAAATCTTCTCCTGTTTCATATTCTTCTATATCTTTTATAATAGTTTTATTATTTACAATACTAGCTTCATTTCTTGCTAAAGATTTTAATAGCATATTCATTTTATTTTTATCTCGTATTTTATCTTCTTCATTTATCTCAATATTTAATATTGAATCAATGTAACTTTTAGGAATTAAAGTATAGTTTTCTTTTTTTATATTTAAACTTTTTGGCCAACCTCCTCTTACAATTAGGTTAGCTAATGTTTTTAATTCCACTTCTCCAATATTTTTACTAATGTCTTTATTTTCTAACATTTCTCTAATTGATATATCTCCTGTTGAGTCTCCTGATTCATATAAACTCATGGTTTGCATTTTCATTCTAGCAATTCTTCCTGCACCAGAGTGGTGGACTTGTTCTCTTTGTTTGTCCTTTCTTAATGTAGTCGAACCTGTTAATATGAATTTTCCAGTATTATGGTTTCTATCACATTCATGTCTAACGGAATCCCATATACTAGGAACTATCTGCCATTCATCTATAAGTTGTGGCCTTTTTTCTGTAAAAATATTTTTTGGATTTATTAATGCTAACTTTTTAATATTCGTTTCTGTAACATATGAAACACTTTCAGCATGATTTAATGCAGTCCAAGTTTTTCCGCACCATTTTGCTCCCTCAATCGATATTGCTCCAAATACATCTAGATATCTTTCTATTTTATCATCAATTAATCTCTTCTTATATCCTTTCTCTGTTAAACTCATATTTAAACAACTCCTTTTTATTATTTTATCATTCTTTTTTTATTTTTTCAATATTTAATGAACACTTTTTAAGTTTTTTGATGAACAGTTTTTAATTGTTTTAATGAACACTTTTTAAGATATTATATGTGTTTATTTTTAAAATATGATTTTAAATAAAAATTTTTCGTTTTTTAATAATATATCTGTATATTGTATATAAAAAAACAGCATAGTTATTCTATACTGTTTAGATAAAAAAATGGTGCGCCATAGAGGGATCGAACCTCCGACCATCAGATTAAGAGTCTGCTGCTCTACCAACTGAGCTAATGGCGCATTACTATATTGTTTCTTTGCCTGTCTATTATATGCCCTTTTTTCATTGTTGTCAAGCCATTTTTTCTATTTTTTAGTTCCTTTCAATACAATTCTTGGCATTGCATTATACGTATCTTTAGAAAGCAATGTAGTTGAAACCACTTTACCATCAAGCATTTTAGTAATATAAGTTTCTACCTGTAAACCATTTGCTCCTTTTTGTTTAACCTGTTCTGTACCCACTGGTAAGCTTGAATCCTCTATATATTGAGTAGTATATGGAATTGTTGCAATTACCTTTGGTGTGAAATCAAAAGTATATTCAACATCTTCTTTAATACCATAAATTGATATTGTAGCTATTCCATTTCTTGCAGTTGCTACAATTCTTACTGGATAATCTCTTGTATTTTTAAACCTAAAATCTGTTGAACCATATGCAACCGTTGCATCTCTTCCAGCAGGCACATATGAAGTTACAAATTGATGGTTTCTTCTTTCTACAATTTCTAGATTTGCCTGTAACACTGCATTGTATAGTGTAGAAGAAATTTGACAAATTCCTCCTCCTAATCCGTCTACAACTTCTCCATTTGAATATATTTTTGCACTTTTATATCCTGCTGCTATTGTTCTTGCACCTAGAGTTTTATTATATGAGAATGTTTCTCCTGGTAAAATTACTTGGTCATTCAATTTTTCACATGCTAATTCTAGGTTTGTTGATCTATCTTTATCACTAACATCATATCTAGTTGTATATGTTCCTAGTTCATCTGATAAAGCTTCTGGTCCTATATCCTTTAATGTTACTTCTGGTTCTGTTATTGTAAGTGGAATAACATATTCTTCTTTATCTTCTTGTAAAATATTTTTTGCCGCTTCTAGATCAAAATCGATACCCTCCACTTCTGGATATACTTCAAATGGATCTTCTGTAATATATGCATCTTTAGCCTCTTCATATATTTCATCATGTATTTTTTGTATATCTATTTCATCTGGTTCTTTCTCTAATACTGGAATTTCTATGTAATAGTCACTAATATTTGTGTTATTAAGTTTTTCTTTTACTTTATTTAATAATGTATCTGTGTCAATTACTATACCTTTTTTACCTTTTGTAATAATTAGTTCATTTTCTTCAATAGAATAGCTAGATTGAATTAGTATTCCTGGTAAGTTAACCCCTATATCTTCAATTGTTTGTCTTGTAACATCTTCATTTAATGTCATTTCTACTGGTATATTTTTCTTTGAAATTAGTGTAAATAGAATTTCATAATTATTCTGAAAAATATTATCTTTTTTTCCTATTTCATATGCATTATCTACTGCTTGTTCAATTTCATAATTTACTTCCATTAATGTAGGATTTAGTGTTGTTTCATAATCATTATATATTAAGTTTATGTCTTTCTCTTTTTTCTCATTATATATTAATTCTAATTTTGCTGTTGCTTCTTCTTTACTTAAACCTGACATGTCAATTCCTGCAATTGAGATACCACTCATTATTTTGTCATTATTTATATTTACCAATGCAAATATTGTTGATACAAAAAGTGCTATTATTATAATTATTATTGATAGAATTATAATTTGTTTTTTTCTTTTTTTCTTTTGGATATACATCTCTTTCATGTCTTTTTCTTGTCTTTTTGGGCTTTCTTTTGATTTTTCAAACTTTACTTCATCTTTATTTACTTTTGACTTTTCTTTATTGTCTGTCATTTTTTCTGCAATTTTATTTTCTTTTACTTTTGTATTATTTTCCTCTTTCTTTTTCATTTTTTTATCATTCCTTTCTTAATCTAAATTGTGTTAGAAAAGAATTTACTCTTTTATACATTTTATTAATGTTTTGTAATTATTATTTCCTCAATATTATATTAACATATTCGCATATTTTTGACAATATTCTTCTTTGTTACAAATATTACATTTTGATTACATTTTGCAAAAATACTTGAACAATGTAGAATTTAATATTATAATGTTGATAGCAAAAGATAAAGGAGAAATTACGATGGAATTAACAAAAAACATATTTTTTAATACTGATAAATTAGTTGAAAATAGTAAAGTTAAAATTTCATATACAGGAAAATTATTTCAAGATGCTTCTGAAGAAGTATCTATTCATTATGGTTTTGGTTTGAATTGGGATAATGTAAATGATGTTCCAATGGAAAAAACTGATTTAGGTTTTCAAGCTGAAATTCAATTAGGTGAAGGTGATTCTTTTAATTTCTGTTTTAGAAATGAAAATAATTGCTGGGATAATAATGAAGGACAAAACTATATTTTTCCTTTAGAAAAAGTTCAAAATGAATTAATAGTTTTAGATGATGAACCAGTTGCTTTAGGTTCTCCTAGAAAACTAAGAAAATCATATTTATGGAGTAAAAAGATTCGTTTAGCTGTATACAAGATTATTACTTATCTTCCTAAAATTATTTCTGGGAATTATAAAAGAAAATTAAATAATAATGAAACTTAATAAACAGGGATTAGGAGACGGTCCTAAAAATCCCTGTTTTTTTGTATCCAATTTTGTTAGCTATGTTATAATCCAGCCACCATTTATTGAAATAATTTGACCTGTTGTATAATTATCATTAATTAACCAATTTATACATTTAGAAATATCTTCTACTTTTCCTATTCTTTCTAATGGAATTTCTTCTTTAATATTCTCTATTTCTTCTTCAGTAAAATTCTTGCACATGTCTGTATCAACTATTCCTGGCGCAATAGCATTTACTCTTATATTTGAAGGTCCTAATTCTTTTGCCAATGCTTTAGTCAATCCATCTATTCCGGCTTTTGAAACTGAATATAAAACTTCCATTGAAGCACCTACCATTCCCCAGACTGATGAAATATTAATTATACATCCGTTTTTGTTTTTTATCATATTAGGTATTACTTCTTGGCTTACTGCAAAAGCTGAATATAAATTAGTATTTATTACTTTATTCCAATCTTCATCTGTTTCATCAGTAAATAATTTATATTCACTAATTCCTGCATTATTTATTAAAATATCTATTTTTCCGTAATTTCCTATTGCATATTGAACTAGATGTTTTATTTCTTCTCTCTTAGAAACATCTGCTTTTACAATATCAATTACTATTCCTTCTGCTTCTAATTCTTTTTTTAACTCAATTGCTTTTTCTTCTGAATTATTGTAATTTGCTATTACTTTAATATTTTGTTTTGCTAGACTTTTTGCTATTTCTCTTCCTATTCCTCGTGACGCTCCTGTTACTAATGCTACTTTTTCCATACTTTTTCTCCTCGTATAATATATTTAACAATCAATTTTGTAACTTAAAATTACATTAAATAAATGATTGTAAAGAAAAT
>CALXKC010000031.1 GCA_944388775.1 uncultured Clostridia bacterium
AAAAGATTTGCGACAGAGAAAAAAGAAAGAGCTAGTCAATTGAAGAAAATTAGAGAAAAAATTAGAAATAATAAAAAGGCAGAAGAAAAATGAGAAATATAAGATTAGTTATAGAATATGATGGAAAAGATTTTAATGGATGGCAAAAACAACCAACTAAGTTAAATATTCAAGGCGAAATAGAAAAAGCAATAGAAAGAATAACAGGAGAGCAAGTAGATTTAATGGCATCAGGAAGAACAGATGCCGGAGTACACGCTTTTGGGCAAGTTGCAAATTTTAAAACAAATTCCAATATTCCAATTGAAAAGTTTGCGATAGCTTTAAATAGTAATCTGAAAAAATCAATACGTATTAAATCTGCAGAAGAAGTAGATGAAAGATTCCATAGTCGTTTGAATTGTAAAAGGAAAACTTATAGGTATGTTATAGATAATTCGAAATATGGAAGTGCAATATATAGAAATTTAGAAACACATATACCAACCAAATTAAACGTAGAAAAAATGAAAGAGGCTGTTAAATATTTTGAGGGAGAACATGATTTTAAAGCTTTTAAAGCAAGTGGTACAAGTAGTAAAAGTAGTGTTAGAACAATTTTTAAAGCACAAGTTTTTCAAAAACCAGATGAAAGAATATGGATTGAATTAACAGGGAATGGCTTTTTATATAATATGGTAAGAATTATTGCAGGAACATTAGTAGAAGTAGGTTTTGGAAATATAGAGCCAGAACAAATAAAAGATATAATAGAATCTAAAAAAAGAGAAAATGCAGGGAAAACGCTACCGCCACAAGGTTTGTATCTTGTTAAAGTAGAATATGATTAACAAAAAGATAGGGAGTGGCATAAAATATAGTAAAATATATGAGGTGATTTTGATTATGAATATTTTATTAATATTTTTTGCTCTCCCTATTGCAACGATTATAATTTCAATAGCGCTTCAAAAAATATTGAAATGTCCCATTTTGGTTGCAGCAATCATATTTGCTATATTTTTAGTGGTTACATTTATCGTAGGAAATTTGAACTTTTTAGTTGCAGCTATAATCTATGCAATAATTAGTTTTATTACAGCAGTATTAACACATATTATATGTAGAATTTTGAATACTTATAGAGAAAACAGTTGTTGTAGAGATAGAGATAATTGTAACTGCAATTGTAATAATATAAGAAATAACTTATTAACAATCAGTAGTAGTTGCCAAAATAATAGAAATGGAGATTTATTAACTATTAGTAGTAATGGATGTAATGGTAATACAAATGATTTATTAACTATAAGTAGCAATAATAATAGAAATAATAATTGTTGCAATAATTGTAATAACAATTGTAATAATAACTGTAATAATTCATGTGATTGTAATTGTTGTTCAGATGATTCAAACAATACTATAAATTTTGCAAATGGAGTATCTGCTAGAATAAATGTAATTCCAAATGGGAATAATAATGGTGAAACAGGTTGTATTTCAGGTTGTTATAGGAGAAGAAGATAAAATAAAAAATCCCCAGTTGAATAAGAATCTGGGGATTTTTGTATAAATCAATGTTAAAAAATGTAATGTTATAATTATAGATATATAAGAATTTGAACGGAAAATTTAGTTATTGAAAAAAAATGAAATTTATGCTATTATTTATAAGTAATTTAGAAAAGAAAGGATATAAGAAATGTTAGAAATTATAGAAGATACATTAATAGATAGCATAAAATTAATTCCATTTTTATTCATAACATATTTAATAATGGAGTACATAGAACATAAAACAAAAGACAAAACAAAAGAAGCAATAAAAAAATCTGGAAAGTTTGGACCATTAATTGGAGGAGTGTTAGGAATAGTTCCACAATGTGGTTTTTCAGTATCTGCAACAAACCTTTATGCAGCAAGAGTAATTACATTAGGTACATTAATTGCAGTATATTTATCAACATCTGATGAAATGTTACCAATCTTTATATCAGAAGCAGTACCAGTTACAACAATATTAAAAATTTTAGGTGTAAAACTATTAATAGGTGTAGTTGCAGGATTTATAATAGATTTTGTAATACGTTTAGTTAATAAAGGAAAACAAGAAGAAGAAAAAATTATAGATTTATGTGAAAAGGAACATTGTCATTGTGAAAATGGTATTGTAAAATCAGCATTAAAACATACTATTAATATATTTATATTTATCTTATTATTCACATTTATTTTGAATATAATAATTTATTTAATAGGAGAAGAAACTATAGCAGGATTCTTAAGAAACCAGCCAGTATTTGGACCAGTTATAGCTGGAATAATAGGTTTAATCCCAAACTGCGCTTCATCTGTTCTTTTAACACAAATGTATTTAGAAAATGTTATATCAGCAGCTACAATGATTTCTGGTTTATTAGTTGGTGCAGGTGTTGGACTTGCAGTATTATTTAAAACTAATAAAGGAATAAAACAGAATTTGAAAATAACAGCATTGCTTTATGTGATAGGTGTGGTGTCTGGTATCTTAATAGAATTGATTGGAATTCAGTTTTAAAAAGTAATTTAATTAGACGAAAAAATACTATAACTTTATTGTTATAGTATTTTTCATATATAATTTTTTATTTATCACTATTTGGATTTCCTTTTTTCAAATTAACAACAATTGCATCTTCATTATCAAATAAATATTTAGAATCAGTTGTATCTGTTTGAATAGGATTAAATTCATCTCTTTCATCAATGAAATCTAAGTTTTTCAAATTAAATTTCTTTTTAGTTCTATCATTGTCATCCTCTGTTGCAGTTGTTACGCTATCCGAATATCTACCAAAGTCATAAGTTTTAACCTTTTGTGGTTCTTTATATTTAGACTCTAGATATTGGAAATCACCAGGTCCAATCATTGGTTTTCCATTAGAACCTCTAATTTTATATGCACAACGTTTTTGTGGTAATGTTTGAAGTTTTCCTGGTTTGAAGTAAGGAACGAATGCCCATTTTACACCACCATATTTTTTGTCATATTCTAATTTCTCCATATCCATACTATTAGTATATTGCCATTCTCTTTTTGTTCCAAATTCTTTACCCCACCATTCAACTTCATCATAATCAGCATTTCCAGTAAATATTTTACTTGCACAGTTAGCCAAGATTGTTGAACGATAATTTTCTCTTGATGTTGGTCCTTCTAGTTGTGCTAAACTTTGTGTTGATATAGTAGTTGCAACACGATATTTTCTATACATAGTGAACATTGCTTCTGTAGCTTTACAAATGAAATCAGCAAATTCATCAATGTATAAGAAATGTGGGATTCTGTTGTTTTCATTTCCTGGTCTTCTAAGTACTGCATCTTGTAAAGAGACTAGGTAGAATAGACCAAAAGCCTTGTGAGCTGCAGCACCTAAATCACCACGTCTAGTACAAATAAATGTCACATCTCCATTTTTTAATTGTTTATCAAAATCTATATTTTGATGTCTATTACATAAAATACTTTTTACACCAGGGATTCTTAATAAATTATCTAATTGACTAACAACTGTATAAATGTATTTTTCAGTATTGCTTTTTCCAGGTGCATCATGATAGTAATTCTTTTTGAAATATGCAAGTTGTACTTCATATTTTTCTCTTAATTCATCATCATGTGCCATTATTTCACACATTTTTTCTATTAAATCAAAATTAGTTAATAACTTAAGCAAATCAGCCATATTTGGAAGATTTCCTTCATTCATTCTTGGATACATTTCTTTTAATAAAATAGACACATTTTCAATTGCTTGAATAGAAACATCTTCACGATATGCTTCTTCAACAGCTTCATGATTAGTGTTATACATAGCTTTAAGAACAGATGATATTGTGATTGCAATTTTGTTTGGATCATCATATACAAAAGGATTTAATCCAATAGATGTACTATTACTTGGGTCTACCATATCATATTCTATATGGAAGTTTTTACAAACATCAGTCATATGTTCAATAATTTCATAATCAGGAGCCATTACTGTTAGTCCTAAATCTCTGTAAATTATATCATTACCTGAAGTAGCTAATATCATTTTTTTAACGTAAGATTTATATATAGATTCTTTCCCTTGAACAGGAGTTATCATACTTAGGTTAAAGTGGCTATTTAAGTAATCATTATCATAGGGTTTGTTTAAATAAGCAATTTTTGTTTTTAGGGCAGTAAATCCCATTTCTTTTGATGCTTCTCTAAAGAAAAATTTTCTTTCAATATCTTTGGCAATTAAAGGTTCATAAACCAAAGATGTTTTTCCTGAACCAGAACCACCACATACGAATAATGATTGGAATCTTGAACTTTCAGGCATAACAATTTTTTTACCTGTTTCATTATCTGTACAAATGTATACTTCGCAAGTATATGGACCATGTCCTTCTTTTTTATCTGCTAAACTTATTCCAGCATAATCCCAAATTGAACGTACATTGTCTTGTGTGTCATTAATACCCATATATAGCTTTTTGAATATTGGGAATATAGTTGCTAGTGGCAAGTATAGTGAGATACTTACAAATGCAGGTGTTACTAAATCAGAAAATTCTGTAATTATTTCTGTGTAATTCGGTACTGATAGTAACAATAACCATGCTCCCATATTTAGCCATTGTGTAAACATTGAAATTGCTATAATGTATAAGGCGATTGCATATAAGTAAAATAATGTTACTTTTTGTGGCTTTGTTTTTGAAAATTTAGATGATGGGGAGAATGCGAATGCAAGCATTGGACATGCTAATGCAAGTGTATATGCTACTGGTCCCCAATATGAGTATGAAACACCTGTAAATATCATTAATAACATTTCTACAATTCTATCTACTGCTAAGTATACAGTTATGAGTGTAAATATATATGTTGCAAATGTGTTTCTGTCTGTGTTTAATTTTTTTAATAATTTGTCTATATATTTCATCGGTTATTCCCTTTCTAAAAATTATATTCATACATATATATTATCCTATAAAATGGCGAAAAAAACAAGAGTTTTTGGAAAAATAAATCTATAAACTACATAATTTTTTAAAAAGTGAATATAATAAATTGTAAATTATGAAAGAAATGGTGATTTTATGCAAAATGAAATTTATATAAGAGAAGGCAAGATAGTTGAAAAGAGTGAAATCGAAAAAGAGATAGAATTAATAAGAACAATTATAAAAACTAGGGAAGAGTTAAAAGCTGCAAATATTAATTTTGAATATGCAAAAGAAGATTTAGTGGATTATTATACTTATCAAATAAAAGCAAATCAAGCAAAATTAAGTTACCTAATAAAGGTTGCAAAATCTAAAGGAATTGAAGTGGATATGATAAATGATATTAAATTTTCATTATTGGAAGAGGGAGAAGAAGCAGGGTAGTTAAAATAAAGTAATATTTGTCCCAAAAGCGAATAGAAATGTAATAAGAATTTCAAATAGAAGATGGGGGAAGGCAATATGGATGGAAATCTTATTACATATTTAGCTTGTATTTGCTTTTTATTTATTTTTGGAAGAATTTTTATTGTGCCATTAAAAAAGATTTTGAAATTAGTTTTTAATTCTGTTTTAGGTGGATTAGCCATATTTATAATTAATTTGGTTGGAGCAAATTTTGGTTTTCATATAGGATTGAATATTTTTACAAGTATTGTGGTAGGCTTGTTAGGGTTGCCAGGTGCTGTGTGTTTGATTGTGATTAAACTTTTAATAGGATGAATAAAAACTGGAATTATTTAATGCAAAAAGACCTGCTAAACTTTAGCAGGTCAAAATTTTGTATTTTTAGATTAGTAATTTTATTCAACAGTAACAGATTTTGCAAGATTTCTAGGTTTATCAACATCTAAACCTTTTTCCTTTGAAATATAATAAGAGAATAATTGCAAAGGAATAATAGAAAGGATAGGAGAAACAAAAGTATTTGTATGTGGGATACGAATAACCATATCAAATCTCTTATCATCTATATCTTGGTTAGTAACAATTAAAGTCTTAGCTCCACGAGTTACAACCTCTTGAATATTACTAATAGTTTTTTCAACTAATTTAGGATCTGTCATAATACCAATAACAGTAACATCATTTTCTATTAAAGCAATTGGTCCATGTTTTAGTTCTCCAGCTGCATAACTTTCAGCATGGATATAAGAAATTTCTTTTAATTTCAATGCTCCTTCTTTTGCAACAGTCTCATCAATTCCACGACCTAAGAAGAACATATCTTTTTCTTGATAAACTTTTTTAGAAAATTCTTTAACAACTTCAGATGTTTTCAAAGTTTCTTCTATTTTCTTAGGCAATTCTAAAACTTCTTTTTTCAAGTTTGCAATATCTTCATTTTTGATTTCCAATAATTCTGCAAAATAAATTGAAAGTAGAATAAGCAATACCACTTGAGACGTATATGCTTTTGTAGAAGCAACTGCAATTTCAGGACCTGCATGTGTATATATAGAATAATCTGCTTCTCTAGTAATAGAACTTCCGATAACATTACTAATTGCAAGAGTTTTTGCACCTTTTTCTCTTGAAAGTTTTAAAGCTGCTATTGTATCTGCTGTTTCTCCAGATTGAGAAATGAAAATACATAAAGTTTTTTCATCAATAATTGGATCACGATAACGAAATTCAGATGCAATATCTACTTCTGTTGGTATCTTGCATAATTTTTCTAATGCATTTTTACCAGCTAAACCAGCATGCATCGCAGTACCACAGGCAACAATATATATTTTGTTTATACTTTGTAAATATTCTTTAGTAAAAGTTAAATCTTCAAATTCACATTTTCCATTTTCGGTTAATTTGGAACCGATAGTTTCACGAATAGCAGTTGGTTGCTCATAGATTTCTTTAAGCATGTAATCATCATAACCATCTTTTTCTGCACTTGAAGCATTCCATTCAATTACTTTTGTCTTTTTGTCAATAGGTTTTAAATCTATATCATAAAATTTAGCATCATTTCTTGACAATAACACAAATTCTAAATCATTTAATAAATAAAAATCTCTAGTAAAAGAAAGTATAGCTGGAATATCAGATGCAATATAATTTTCATTGTCACCTTTTCCGATAACTAAAGGACTATCTTTTCTAACAACTATCATGTTATCAGGATATTCTTTGCAAATTACTTCAATTGCAAAACTTCCTTTTAAATCTTTACATGCGTTTCTGACAGCTCTCAAGAATTTAAATTCGTCATTTTTATCATCTTTTGAATAATAATAATGTATTAAATTAGGTATAACTTCTGTATCTGTTTGAGAATAAAAAGTATAACCATTATCAGTTAAAAAAGTTCTTAATTCATGATAATTCTCAATAATTCCATTATGTACAACACTAAATGTTTTGCTATTATCTATATGAGGGTGAGAGTTTTCTTTAGATGGTTTACCATGTGTTGCCCATCTTGTGTGAGCGATTCCAATAGTTCCTTCTAAATCATCAATTCCTTTTAAATTATATAAATTTTTTACTCTACCTTTATCTTTCATTACAGATATTCCATCTTTTTCAATTGTTGCAATACCTGCTGAGTCATAACCTCTATATTCCAATCTTAAAAGCCCATTAATTAATATAGGACTGGCTTTTTTAGTCCCAATATAACCTACAATTCCACACATAATTGTGACCTCCTAAAAAATATATTTGGAATTGAAAGTATGCAAATAAAACCTAAGTGTATTCAATTTTGTTAAAGCATTACTGCTATTTTTTGTGTGAATACTTTTGATTTTAGGAAACCACTAGAGCATCCGCCGAAAACTTCGATAACTCTAGACCTCGTCAACATTAAAATATATTGATTTTAATGTTCTGGCGCTTTATTTAGTAACCATTATCCTCCTTTCAATGTGAAATTTAATATTGCATTTCTTCCAATTTACTTTATTATATTACAATAAAAAAACAAATGTGTCAATGTCCATTTGGGGACGTTTCCAAATGGACAAAAATGTCCAAAAAGAAACGTCCCTAATGGGACATTTTTTCCAAAATTTCATTTTCATCCAAATTATTTAATTTTCTATTTTCCATTAATATGTTTCCATTAACCATAGTAGTAATCACATTATGGCCTTTGGCATTATACACAATATCTGCAAAAATATCATTAATAGGTTGCATTGTAACTTCATTAGTGTCGAGAATAATTAAATCTGCAAGTTTTCCTTCTGTAATGCTTCCGATTAAATTTTCTTTGTTTAAAGCCTTTGCTCCATTAATTGTAGCCATTTTTAAAACTTCATATGCAGGGACAAGAGTAGGATCTTCATTAACCCCTTTTTGTAGTAAACCTGTAAATTTCATTGTGTCAAACATATCTAAGTTACAACCACTACCTTGACCATCAGTTCCTAAAGATATATTTATATTATTTTCTAACATTTTAGGTAGATTAGCTATACCACATCCTAATTTTAGATTACTAATAGGGCAATGAGATACATTGATATTTTTTAGATTTTTCAATATATCAAAATCCTGATTACTTAATTTGACGCAATGAGCAAGTATAACATTTAAATCTGATAAATATTTTTCAATAACTTCACTTGGTGTATTTACATTATACCTTTGTTTGACTTCTTCTACTTCACCAGTATTTTCACAAAAATGAATATGAAAATTCAAATTATATTTTTTAGCAATTTCAATAGCTTTTACAAGACAATCTTTGCTTGCTGTATATAAACCATGAACTCCAACATTTATTGTTACGTTGTCATTTGCATTTTTGTGCTTTTCTATGGTATTTATAAGCTCATCAACTCGACCATCTAAATCATTATTTATATCCATTAATACCCTTGTAACTTCTCCACGCATACCTGATTTTGAAATTGCAGATATCACACTTTCAGGAAAGAAATAGTGGTCGTTTACAGTAGTAGTTCCAGTTTTAATCATTTCTATACATGAATAAAGAGATGAATAATATATATCTTGTTCAGTTAAATTATCTTCTATTGGCCAGATTTTTTTTGAAAGCCAATCTTGAAGTTTTAACCCGTCTACAGTTTCTCTAAAAATACTCATACCAATATGTGCATGTGTATTAATGAATCCAGGTAATACATATTGATTTTTTGCATCAATTATTTTGTCTATATTTTCTTTACTAATGTCTTTTTCAATTTTCTTGATTTTATTTTCTTCGATTAAAATGTCAACGTTATTTTCTAATTTTGGTCTTGAATTATCCATAGATATTAAATTGCAATTTTTAATTAATGTTTTCATTTTGTTCACGATCCTTTCTAATATTTACTTTACATGTTTTATGTTTTTACTGAAAATTATTATATCATATATTTAGAAAAAGTGTTGTGATTTGTAAGTAAATTTATTTTATAATAAAAATGGAAAATATTGCAAATTTTGAAATAATATGATAAAATTAAAATACTTTAATTCATATTTTTAAATCAAATAATTTTTTCGATGAAATTCAAAAAATTAAAAATAAAGAAAAAGTAAGAAGGGAGGAGAAAAATGGAGAATAATTAATAAAACTAATAAACTTACTATAAAATAAAAGTTGATTTATAAAACAAATTAACTTAGAATAGGAGGTGAAAAGAAATGAAACAATTTACTTATAATGATTATTTACAATATAGACTATTAGAATTTATTGAAAGAAATAAGTCTAAAAAATTCTCAAAAACTAAAGATTTGTATATAGTTGAAAAAGAAAATGAAATAATTATGCAATTAAATGACCAATCAATAACATATGAGTTAGAAAGAATGAAAACGACGGAAGAGTTATATATAAATTTAAAAAGAGTAATAGGAAAAGAAACTAATGAAGCAAATATTGAGTTTTTAGAAAATATTATTAGTTTTATTTATAAAAAGAAATTAGGAAAAAGCTATACTAAAGAATTAATAGGAGAGGTAGCAAAAAAATCAATAAAAAAGGAGGGAGAAAAGGATATGATACTAGAAATGATTGAAAATGAAAATAGGGCTTTAATACAAAAAGGCAGAAGAGAAGGAAAGAGAGAAGGTAAGAGAGAAAGAGCAATAGAAATAGCAAAAAATATGTTGAAAGAAAAACTAGATATTAATTTAATTATGAAGATGACAGGATTAACAAAAGAGCAAATTTTAAAATAAGTAAAATAATATTTAGTAGGCATTGATAAAAAATGCTTTTTATTATATAATTTAGATGTAAAAAAGAGAGAAAGATGGTGAAGGAAATGAAGAAAATTGGTATAATTGTTGCGATAGATGAAGAAAGAGAAGAAATACTAGATATTATGAAAGATACAGAAGTAAAGCAAGTATATAATTTGCGATTTATACAAGGAACTATAGAAGGAAAAAAATGTATACTAATTAAAAGTGGAATTGGAAAAGTAAATGCAGCAAGAGCAACCCAAGCAATGCTTGACCATTTTAAAGTAGATTATATAATTAATCTAGGTGGAGCAGGTTCATTAAATTCACTATTAGATGTAGGAGATGTTATTATTGCAAAAAAAGTAATACAACATGACTTCGATATTACTGCTTTTGGACATAGCAAAGGATATATTACAGGAGTAGGAGATTTTATGGAATCAAATCCAGATTTAGTCCAAGAATTTAGTAATGTTTTGGAAGAAATGCCAGAAAAGAATTATAAGATAAAAATCGGAATTGTTGCTACTGGAGACATATTTTGTACAGAATCATGGATGAAAGATAAAATAAGAGCAAAATTCAATGCTGATGTTGAAGATATGGAATGTGCTGCAATAGCTCAAGTTTGTTATTTAAATGAAAAACCATTTATTGCTATAAAAAGTATATCAAATACACCCAAAGGTGATAATGCAATAAAATATAGCAATAATGTTAAATTAGCAGCAAAAAGATGTGCAAATGTATTAAAAGAGTTTTTAACGTAAATATTGTAAAGATAAAGTGTTACTAAGTAGTGAATGCTATATTAGTAATGCTTTATTTTAATTTATATAAAGGAATGTTTTATAATTAAAGATAGATATTATTGAAACTTACTATATTTGTTAAAATAATAATTCAATAATAAGTATAATATTTAATAATTTTGTACATAATTTATACAACTTATATAAAAATAATTGGCAGTATATTGCCAGAATGGAGGAATTTAAATGAGTGAAAAAGTGAAAGTAGTCCAATATGGGGCTGGAAAAATGAGTGTGTACACAATGAGATATGTTTATGAGAAAGGTGGAGAAATAGTTGGAGCAATAGATGTAAATCCAGATGTAATTGGAAAAGACATTGGAGAAATAATTGGGACAGAAAATAAAGGAGTTAAAGTAGTTAGCTTAGAAGAAGCGGAAAAAATGATGAAAGAAACAAAACCAGATATTGCAATAGTAACTACAATGAGTTTATTTAGTGATGTTGAAGATGCTTTAATGTTATGTGCAAAATTAGGAATAAATGCAATCACAACATGTGAAGAGGCTTTTTATCCAGCAAATTCAAATCCTGTTGCAACAAAGAAAATAGATGAAATGGCAAAGCAAACAGGATGTGCAATAACGGGAAGTGGATATCAAGACATTTATTGGGGACAATTAGTATCAAGTATAGCAGGATCAACACAAACTATTAAGAAAATAAAAGGAAGTTCAAGCTATAATGTAGAAGATTATGGAATAGCATTAGCAAAAGCACATGGAGCAGGTTTAACATTAGAAGAATTTGATAAGCAAGTTGCATCAGTTGATAGAATTTCTGATGAAGAAAGACAAGAGATAATTAATAAAGGAGAATATTTACCATCATATATGTGGAATGTAAATGGATGGTTATGTGAAAAATTAGGATTAACAGTAAAATCACAAACACAAAAAACAGTACCTCAAACATATAGTGAAGATATATATTCTGAAACATTAGGAATGACTGTAAAAGCAGGAGATGCAACAGGGATGAGTGCAGTTGTAACAACAGAGACAGAAGAGGGAATAACTTTAGAAACACAATGTATAGGAAAAGTATATTCAAAGGATGACTTTGATAAGAATGAATGGACAATAGAAGGTGAGCCAACTACAACACTTGTAATTAATAGACCATCTACAGTTGAATTAACATGTGCAAGTGTAGTAAATAGAATACCAGATGTAATAGCAGCAAAACCTGGATATTTACCAACAGAACAAATAGGAGAGTTGAATTTTAAATTAAACATTTAATGTCGCGTTGGGGACGTTTCTGTTGCGACATTTGGCAAGTTTTAAAATCAAGTGTTATGTACAAATTAACATAATTCAACATATAATGCTTGATTTTTTTATTTCTATATGGTAAAATAGTAATGTATTTATATAATCGAAACGAAAAAATGTTAATAATAAAGAAATGAGGTGAAAACTTAAAGCATTAATTATGCTTTAGGTAAGAATATGAGTAGTGCAGGAACAGCTAGAAAATTTGCTTTGTTAGATGTAATAAAAAGTTTTTGGAGAGCGGATTTAGATATAGATGAAAATGATATAAAGCCTATCGAAAAAATTGATACAAAAGTTGTTAATGTGACAGAGAAAGATTTTGAAGAATTAAAGAAATCTTCAAAAAGAATAAGCGTGTTAGAAGATAGATATGGTATTGAACCTAAGAACTTAAAACCTAAAAAAGCACCAAAAGCAAAGACTGCTAAAATAGAAATGAAAAATGTTAATAGAAATAATGAAGAAAGAGAAAAGGCTGATCAAGAAAGAGAAAGATAATGCTATGTTTAGTAGTTTTATTTAGATTAAGTTGCATAAAAAATACGAGAAATTCAAATTTCTTGTATTTTTGTCTTGACAAATGGCAAAACTACCTATATAATAAGTATCGTCATTTGATTTAAATAATATATGGCGAAGTAGCTCAGTTGGCTAGAGCATTCGGTTCATACCCGAAGGGTCATGTGTTCGAATCACATCTTCGCTACCAAGATAAATGTGTAGAAATACATGTTTATTTTTTTTATTTTATTATTATTATTTAATATTTATTATTCAATAATATATATGCTTTAAACTATGTTTAAAATTTTTTAGTCATAATTTTTATATAAAAAATTTTTTACAAAACTTTTAAATAGAAAAATTCACAAAATAAAATCACATGTTTATAAAATAAAATTAAAAAAATTGAATAATCATGCTAAAATTTTCTTAGCTTGTGAAGCGAGGTGAGAAAATGATAGATAAAATCTGTATGTTTCTGACCAATAAAATTAGGAAAGAAATGCCGGAAATAGATGATGAAAAAGCAGAAGTAATAAATTACGGTCTACAAAATATAGTTGGAGAAATACCAAAGGTATTTATAATGTTAGGTGTAGCTGCTATATTAGGAATATTTCCATTAGCATTATTTACATTTGTTGTTTTATTTCCATATAGAGGGGCATCAGGTGGAGTACATTTGAAAACGCATATAGGTTGTATTATATTTACTACACTATTTTATTGTGGAATTCCATTTGCATCACAATATTTTGTGTTGGAAGGAATTATAAAATATATAGTAATTGGATGTGTATGGATATTTGGTATGATAATGATAAAACTATATGCACCAGCCGATACAGAAGATGTTCCAATATTAGCTAAAAAAGATAGAAGAAAAAAACAAATAGTTTCATATATTACATTTTCAATCGGATTGATAGCTGCTTGTATAATACAAAATAATGTAATATCAAATATTTTGATATTAGCTAATTTTATTCAAACAATAACAATAACGAAATTTGTATATAGATTGACTAAAAGTAAATATGGATATGAAGTATATGGAGATACTTCAGCACAATCAATTTAGTAAATACAAAATATGTACCGGTGATATTTTGTGTTATATAATTTTTACTAAAGAGGGGGAATTACAATGGTTAAATTTTTAGCAAAAGTAGCAGAAAAATATGCAAAAGCAACAAATACAGCTTGTTTAGTAATGTGGGTATTTCATCAACCAAAAATGCCAGCTTCTATGATTAAAAAAGATTAGTAAAAAGTGCATTGGTAAAAATAGGACGTAAAATTATTTTTACCAATGTGTGTAACTTTTTAAAAGTTATATAGTTAGCAATCCAATGTAAAACAGCTTAGTAAAAGCTGTTTTTTAATATGTTACAATAAAAAATCCAACTTTTAAGTTGGATTTTAATAATATATTTCTAATTGTTGAATAAAGAATTTTTCATTTTTTGTAGTAAATAGATTAATATTTTTATTTTTCTTAACTAATTTACGAACTTCCCATAATCCTAATCCACTATGTTCTTCTTTACCAGAAACACCTTTTTCAAATATTTTTTCTGTATCTACATCTTTGTTTTTATATGTATTTTCAACTATAATTAGTTGTCTAGAATTTCTAGAATCTTCTCTAAAGGTTAGATTAATTAATTTTTCTTCACATTCTGAGCTAGCTTCAATTGCATTATCAAGTAGAATACCAAGTATTCTTGCAAATTCATATATTTTCATATTAAGCTTTGATAGGTCTAGTAAAAATGTAATATTAACTTTAATATCTTTTGAATCTGCTTCATAATACTTTTTAGTAAGTAAGTTATATATACCATCATTATTAACTACTTCTGGATTTAAAATATATAAATTATTTACTCTCTGGCAATCATCTTCTAGTTGTAAATAATATTTTTTTAATCCTTCCATATCATCTGTTCTAATAAATCCACCAATAGTTGTTACTATATTGTCAAAGTCATGTTTAAAACCTCTAACATTATCATGTAATATTCGTAATGTATTATTATATTCTTCTGCACTTTGAAGTTTTCTAGTAGTTAAAGTAAGTTTCATTATTCTAGTAAAACTATATATACTTATGCAGAAATATGCAAGAAGAGATAGAAAACTTAAAAATGTAATTATAACAGGTAACTTATCAGTATAATAGAAAGTTATAATTGCTTGTATTAATAAAGTTACTAATCCAAATGCTAGATTAGCAATTATTATATATTTGTTTTTATTATCTAAATCTTCTAGTATTTCTAAATTTAATTTTCTATATTTTATTATGAAAGATACTATAAATAGTAGTATATATGTTAATAATAAATATCCTATTTTATAAATTGGTGTATATAAAACCTCGTCAGATGTTATATCTAATATGGTGATATAAGGATTTAATATTAATATACCAATTAGAGCAAATATTAATGCTGATAAAACTATACCTAAAAGATTTTTTAAATTATTTATTTTAAAAATAAATTTTATTATAAAAAACATAACAGTATAATTGACAAATATATTAAATGGGTTAGGAATAAAGAATAAGTTAATGATACTTATTATAGACATTATCAATATATAGGTTAATTTATTTTTTTTATTAGAATAAATATTTAAGATAGACGTAAATAAGAATAATGTTAAATAATTTTCTAATAAAAATAATGGGATTATTAAAATATTTACTAACCCCTCATTAGGAGTACTAATTGCAATCCAAATATTATTTAAAACTTCCATAACTTTTTAAAACCTCCATAAACTCACTTTTATATTTAGGACCTATATCACAAGTAGAACCATCTTTAAAAGTGATAGTACCAGAAACAGGCTCTATATCCTTAATCTGATTAATGTTAGCAATACAAGATTTGTGACACCTAATATACGTTTTAGGTAATCTGTCCTGAAACTTATTAAAAGAACTATAAGTATCATAATCACGAGAAGGAGTATGAAAAACCAACTTCATACCATCCCTTTTGACATACTGAATTTCAGACTCGTCAATCAAAGTATTTTTATTGTCAATTCTCAAATAGCGTTTATTTAAACCATTGACATCATCGAATAAACGCACAATAGTATCTTCGAGTCTATCATAGGTAATAGGCTTAGCAATATAATCAAAAGTCTTATATTTATAAGCAACCATAGCATATTCCAAATGACCTGTTGTAAAAATTAAATAAGAATTCTTTTTAATTTTTCTAATTTCTTCAGCAAGTTCTAGACCTGTTTTACTAGATTTTAGGTTAATATCTAATAAAAAGACATCAGCGGGATTGCTTTTAATATAATCTAAGATATCATCTGAATTATCAGACTTAAAAGAAACTTTTGCTTCAAAATTATTTTTTGTAAAAATATTTTCGAGCATTTTTTCTAATTTGTCTAATATGTTCAAATTGTCATCACAAATTACAAAATGTAACATTTTAAAACTCCTTTATCATATGAATTACGTTCTACATAAATAAAGGATGACTAAAATGTCATATTCCCTTTATTTTCCAGACGCATTACCAATATAATCCAAAAAACGAAACTTGTCAATAGAAAAATACAAAAATATCCATAAATTTACAATAAAGTTCAAAATAGTTGAAATTTCTAATAAAAATAAATTTTGCAAAGTGAATAGAAAAGAAAATTTTACAAAAATATTTAGGATTATGAAAATTGAATATTATAAAAATTAAGACTAGATATATGGAATAATTTGTGCTAAAATGTAAGCATAAAAATAAGAAAAGAGGTAAAACGATGATAGATTTTACAAATGCAATAGAAGAATTTAATAATTATAAAGGTTCAGAAAAAAAGAAAACATTAATATATGATAATAAAAAATATTTAGTAAAATTTCCAGATCCAGTAAGAGAAAAAAATAAAAATATATCATATATAAATAATGCTTTTTCTGAATATGTTGGAAGCAATGTATTTAGAATGGCAGGTTTTAAAGTGCAAAATACAATTTTGGGAAAATATTTATATAACGGAAAAGAAAAAATAGTGTGTGCATGTGAAGATTTTACTGATGATGAAAATATATTATATGAATTTGAAAATTTGGTATTAAGTACAAATCCTGATAAAAAGATAGAAACAGAATTAAAAGATATAATGGAAGTTATAGAAGAAAACAAAATGATAAATAGTGTAGAAACAAAAGAAAAGTTTTGGGATATGTTTGTAATAGATAGTTTAATTGGAAATACAGACAGACATAATGGTAATTGGGGATTCTTATTAAATAAGAAAACACACAAGGTTGTTTTTTCTCCAATTTTCGATTGTGGTTCATGTTTAAATCCAATGCTTGAAGACGAAGAATTAGAGAAGATAAGTGAAAGTGAATTAAAGAATTTAGCTATTAATTGTTATTCTTGTATAAGAGAAAATGGAAAAAAGATAAATTACATGTCATTTGTTAAGCAAATGAAAAATAAAGAATGTAATGATGCAATAAAGAGAATATTTACTTATATTAATATGGATGGAATAAAGAGTTTTATTGATGGAATAGAATGTATGTCTAAAGCAAGAAAAGAATTTTATAAAAATATTATAAATTGTAGATACGAGATAATTAAAGAAGTATATGAGAAAATTTCAAAGTAAGATGATAATTACATATATGGATATGGATAATTTTTTAGTAAAGGAATAATGAAGTATGAATGTAACAAAAAATAAATTAATAGAAGCTTTAAATTATTTAGGAGAATTTCCTAAAACATCACTAAAAAAGGATGAATTAATAGAAAAGCTAGATCAGATATATGACAAAGATATTGAAAAATTATTAACAGTGATAAATATTAAAATTTATAATTTGATAAAGAAATTAATTAAATCTAATGAAAAAGGTATAGATGTAGAAATAGAATATGAGCCAGAAGTTTATTTTTTAGAAGATATATTAGTTATTGATGAGCCGATTATTGATAGTCAAAAAATACATATTAAATTTAATGAAGGAATGAGAGAAAAATTCATTAAATTAGTTAGTAATGGAAATGAAAACAAGATGAAAAAGAATCAGGAAATAGTAGATTTGATAATTAATATAGTTGATGTATATGGAATAATAGAAGATTATATAATGTTGGAGATTCTAAATAAATTGCTTAATATAAAAATGGACATGGTTTCACTTATGGTATTAATAACTTCTCAAATAGATTTAAGAAGTGAAATTATAGTAGCTGAAAGTGAAGATGAAACATATTTTATGAATGAATTAGTGAAAATGCCAGAAGAAATTATCGCTGAACGAGAAAAAAGAGATTTAGATTATAAGAAATATACAATAAAAGAATTAAAAGAATGTACACTGGATAAATTAATAGAAAGAAATGAATCTAAAGCAGTTTTGGGATTTTTAGAAAAGAAAAAAATTAAGTTTGCAGAAGAAATCCTTTTAACTATGATATTGTATATTATGAACAAACCTAAAATAGATATTGAAGATTTTAAACATTTAATAAATATAGACCTAAAAAATATTGATGAGGCAAATGAGTATCTTCAATTAGTAATTAATTTGCATAACAATCTACCACATTATAGTTTATATGGATATACACCAATGGACTTAGTTAAGATGCAAATAGAACAGAAAAATCTAGAAGAAGAAAAAAGAAAAAAGTCAAAAATTGGGAGAAATGAACCTTGCCCATGTGG
>CALXKC010000032.1 GCA_944388775.1 uncultured Clostridia bacterium
TAACACAATTAGTTAACTACTAAAGTTAGCTATTTTTTTGTGCAAAAAGTGCCATAACTTGCTTAACATTATACTACTATTTAACATAAAAGTCAAAAATTAAAGAGGAAAAATTGACTATAGAGTCAACAGAAAATATAATAAAAAGACAAAATTTTCATTGACATATAAATAAAATTGTGATAAAAAATAAATATAGAAAATATACCAAAGATAGGAGGAATACAAATGGATGAGAAAAAATACAAATCATTAGTAGCAATATGGGGAGCAATATTATTAATGTTGCAAGCATTAGCATTAATAAATGTTGTAGGATTAAACCCAGAGACTTATGGACAACTAACAAAATTAATAACGGCATTTGTTGCTGTGGTAATGTTAGGTTTGGTAATTGCATATCTAATATTGTCACTAAGGAAAAAGAAAGCAGGACCAATTGTAGGAATAATTGTAGGAGCATTATATATTATAGAATTTAGTCCAATAAATATAATAATTGGAATATGTTTTATATTATCTTGTGTAACAATGATAAAAGAGATAGATAAGATTAAATAAAATTTAAGAGAAAATACGCCTAATATAGTAGAAAAAATATCTTTAGGTGTATTTTTCTTTATTTTTCCTAAAAAATGTGATAAAATATAACGAGATTTAAACAAATGATATATTTATATATTTTAAGGGGAAAATAGATGAATACCATATTAGGAGAAATAGGGAAAACACAAAAATTCATAGACTTAAACAACCAAATAGAAAACAAAAAAAGTCCAATACAAATATTGGGCTTAACTGACGTGGGAATGTTACAAATAATAGGTGGAATAAATGAATTTGATAAAAAACCAATTTGTATAATAACATATAATGAAATACAAGCAAAAAAAATATATGAAGATATTAAATACTTCACAGATAAAGTAGTATTATTTCCAAAAAAAGAAATAGTTACATATGACTATATAGCAGAAAGTAAAGACTTGCCATATGAAAGAATAGAAACATTAGATAAAATTATTTCAAAGAAAAACTTAATAGTTGTTACAACAATTGAAGCAGTTATTCAAAATATTCCAACTAAAGAAACATTGTATAAAAATGAAATTGAATTTAAAATTGGTGAAACATATAATTTAGAAGAGATAAAGCAAAGATTAGTTAAGTTAGGATATTCAAGATATGACTTAATTGAAGGAAAAGGGCAATTTAGTGTTAGAGGTGGAATATTAGATATTTCTGTAACAGAAAATGTTGGAGTAAGAGTTGAATTTTGGGGAGATGAAGTTGATTCAATTAGAAACTTTAATATAACAAGCCAAAGATCAATAAACACTTTAGAAAAAGTAAAAATATATCCAGCTCATGAATATATTTTAGAAAAACCAATTGATGAAATATGCAAGAAAATTAGAAATCTAGAAGGAAAAGAATATCCAAAAGAGATATTAGAAGAAGATATAGAACAAATAAAAGCAGGAAACTATATCAGCAAAATTGATAAATATTTTAATTGCTTTTATGAAAATCAAGCCACAATACTAGAGTATCTAAATAAAAACTATAGTGTAATATTAGATGAAAAAAGGAAAATAGAACAAAGAACAAAAAATATAATAAATGATAATGAAAACTTAATAAAAGCATTAGTAGAAAAAGAAAAAATTGTACCACAAGCCTTAAAAAATTTAAATACTTATGAAAATATACAAGAAAAACTAGAAGAAAAACAAGTAATTTACTTAGAAAAAGAAGATAATGAAAATAGTACAAATATTGAAAAATATAAATTTAATTATAGAGAAATAAACTATTACAGAAGCGAAATAGAGCAATTTATCAAAGATATAAAAATTTGGATAAGTTTAAAAAAGAAAATATATGTATTAGTTGAAACAAAAGAAAAGGCAAAAAAACTTCAAAAACTATTAGAACAAGAAGAAATAATATGCAAATATGAAGAAAAACTAAACCAAACAATAATAGTAAAAAATGTAGAAAGTATAGTAACAATAAGTTTGGGAAAACTATCTGCAGGATTTGAAAATGCAGATACTAACCAAATAGTAATTTCAGCAAATGAATTAATAGATGGAGAAAAGAGAAAAAGAAAAGTAACGCATCAAGCCTTTAAAGAAGGAGAAAAAGTAGTATTTGCAGACCTAAAAGTTGGAGATTATGTAGTACACAGAACTTATGGTATAGGAATATATATTGGTGTAAACACAATAAAAGCAGATAATACAATAAAAGATTATATCAAAATAAAATATCAAAATGATGATATTTTGTATGTTCCAACAAATCAAATGGATTCAATTAGAAAATACATTGGCGGAGACAAAATAAATCCTAAATTAAATAGATTAGGAAGTAAAGAATGGGAAAATACTAAGGCAAGAGTAAAGAAAAATTTAAGAGAAATAGCAAGAGAATTAATAGAATTATATGCAAAAAGAGAAAAATCACAAGGATTCCAGTTTAGTAAAGATACAGAATGGCAAAAAGAATTTGAAGCAAAATTCCCATATCAAGAAACAGATGACCAATTAAGATGTATAGAAGAAGTTAAAAAAGATATGGAAAGTCCTAGACCAATGGATAGACTTTTATGTGGTGATGTTGGATATGGTAAAACAGAAGTTGCAATAAGAGCAGCATTTAAAGCAGTAATGGACCAAAAACAAGTAGCATATTTAGCACCAACAACAGTTCTAGCAGACCAACAGTATCAAGAATTTAAAGAAAGAATGAAGGATTATCCAATAAGAGTAGAGATTTTAAACAGGTTTAAAACTAAGAAATATCAAGATGAAGTTGTAAAAAAACTAAAATTAGGAGAAGTTGATATTGTTATTGGAACACATAGAATATTAAGTAAAGATGTTGAGTTTAAAGATCTAGGACTATTAATAATAGATGAGGAACATCGCTTTGGAGTAAAAGACAAAGAAAAAATAAAGCAATATAAAACCAATGTAGATGTATTAACAATGACAGCAACTCCAATTCCAAGAACATTGCACATGTCAATTGTGGGAATAAGAGATATGTCAGTAATATATGAGCCACCACAAAATAGGAAACCAGTTCAAACTTATGTATTAGAATATGACCAAGAAGTAATAAGAGAAGCAATAACAAAAGAACTAGAAAGAGGTGGACAGGTATTTTATTTATACAACAATGTACAAGGAATAGAAAAAAAGGCAATAGACATATCAAACTTAGTACCAGAAGCAAATGTAACATATGCACATGGACAAATGACTGGTACTAGAATTGAAGAAATAATGAAAGACTTTATTGAGGGCAAAAGCAATGTGTTAGTATGTACAACAATATTAGAATCAGGAATAGATATACCTAATGCAAATACAATAATAGTTGAAAATGCAGACAGAATGGGATTAGCGCAATTGTATCAAATAAGAGGAAGAGTTGGAAGAAGTGATAGGCAAGCATATGCATATATAACATATAAAAGGGATAAACTACTATCAGAAGTTGCAGATAAAAGGTTAAAAGCAATTAAAGAATTCACAGAATTTGGCTCAGGATTTAAAATAGCAATGAGAGACTTAGAAATACGTGGAGCAGGAAGTCTACTTGGAGAAATACAATCAGGACATCTAGAACAAGTTGGATATGACACATATTGTAATTTATTAGATGAAGTAGTAAAAGAAATGAAAGGAATAGAAGTAAAACCAGAAGTAGACATACAAATAGACTTAAATGTAACAAGCTATATTCCAGAAACATATATTGAAGACTCAAACCAAAAAATTGAAGTATATCAAAACATTGCACTATGTAAAAATGAAGAAGATATACAAAATGTAATTGATGAAATAATAGATAGATTTGGAAATATGCCAGAAGAGTTAGAAAACTTAATAGACATTGCACGTATTAAATATCTAGCTAAAGACTTAAATATTAGTAAAATAATGAGCAAAAAAACAGCAGTTGTCTTTACATTTGAATCAAGTAAAATAGAGATAGATATAAATAATTTGATTAAAAAATATGGCAATAGAATTAAATTCTCAGCAGGAATAAAACCAATGATAACTTTAGAAATTGGAACAGATAATGAAAGACAAATATTAAATGACACAACAGAATTTTTGAAGGGATTTGGGGACGGTCCTAAAAATCCCTAAAAACAGGGACTAGGGGACGGACCTTAAAATTTATAGATAAAACGGAGGCACTTATGCAAGTAATATCAAGTAAAGAAAATGAATTGATTAAGCATATAAAAAAATTAAAAGACAAAAAAGAAAGAGATATAAGTGGAGAATACCTAATAGAAGGTGTAAAACTTATAAAAGAAGCAATACAAGAAAAAGCAAAAATAAAACAAATTATAGTATGTGATGAATGTGAAAGAACAGAAGTAATTTCACAAGACTTAATGTATGAAATTGCGAAATATGATTGTATCTATGTTACTAAAAAAATATTTGAATATATAACAGAAGTAAAAACACCACAAGGAATATTAGCAATAATTGAAAAAGAAAGTAATGAACAAAACATAGATTATAATCAAGAAATAATTGTTGCACTAGATGGAATACAAGACCCAGGAAATCTAGGAACAATTCTTAGAACTGTTGATAGTGTTGGGCTAACACAAATCCTTGTATCAAAAGATACAGCAGACTGCTATAATCCAAAAGTAGTACGTTCAACAATGGGAGCAATTTTTAGAGTAAAAGTAATAGAATGTGAAGATTTAGAAAAAACTTTAAAGGAAATTAAAAAGTATAAATTTAGCATTTTAATTACATCATTACAAACAGAAAATAGTATTTATGATGTAAAATATAAAAAAGATGTAATTGTAATAGGAAATGAAGCAAATGGAGTTTCAGAAAAAATACAAAATTTAGCAGATAAAAAGGTAAAAATACCAATGCTTGGAAAGACAGAAAGTTTAAATGCATCAGTTGCAACGGGGATAATATTATATGAATATGTGAGACAGTTGGGGACGGGTCAAAACGTTTCAAAATGAAACAAAAGGGACAGACCTAATATAAAATCAAAGTTGTTAGACTTAGAAAGGAAATGTGATAAAATGAAATTAAACGTAGTATTAGTAGAACCAGAAATACCACAAAATACTGGAAATATAGCAAGAACATGTGCAGCAATAGGAGCAAAACTACACTTAGTATATCCATTAGGATTTAGCATTTCAGAAAAAGCAGTAAAAAGAGCAGGTTTAGATTATTGGGATAAATTAGATATAGAAGAGCATGATAGTTTTAAAGCATTCTTAGAAAAATATAAACCAGAAGAAAATAATATGTTTTTTGTCACAACAAAAGGAAAACATGTATATTCAGAGCCAAATTATAAGGAAATGGATGAAGTATTTGTTTTATTCGGAAAAGAAACAAAAGGTTTGCCAGAAGATGTATTATTAAAATACATCTATAAAACTATAAGGATACCAATGAGACCAACTTTAAGGTCATTAAACTTATCTAATTCAGTATCAATTATCGTTTATGATATATTTAGACAAAAAGATTTTGAAGGATTAGAAGAAATTAGTAGTTATTTTGATAATTAGTAGAATGATAAATTAAATAATTTTGTCAAGCAAAAAACATGCCAACGTGAATAAAAATGTTTATATTGGCATGTTTTTAATTTACATTTGTTTTCTGAGTTTAGGTCTGTCCCTTTTAACATCATTTTGAAACGATTTGGCACGTCCCCAAAAAAGTTTTTAAAAACACTTGCAATTATTTCCAAATTATGGTAATATATTATCGTAAATCAAAAGAGTTTATATCAAGAAAATTTTTTCAAAAATTAAATTCTAAAATTTCAACAATTTTACTACAAAATATATATTGACATATAAATAAAATGTGAGTATAATATAGGAGGATTGCGATTGAAAGTTTTTACTTATAGTGATTATATAAGATGTATCCATAATTTAAGAAGGAAAGATATAACTGGTTTAGCTGAAGATGGAGTACAGTATGATTTAAAAGTTAATAATAAAAAGAAAAATAATAAAGGAACAGATAAATCACATGATAAACTAATAAAAGATATATTAAAAGATAAAAAAGAAGTTGCAGGATTAGTTAATCAATTTTTTAGACCAAACAAAAAAGTAAAAGCTAGTAATTTGCAAAAGTGTTCTAATAGTTTTGTTACTAAAAAATTTAAATCACAAGAAGCAGATATAGTATATAAATTGAAGGATAAGGATATATATTTTTTAATAGAGCATCAATCAACAATTGATTATAATATTCCATTTAGGGTATTAGATTATAGTATGGATATTGTGGAAGAATGGAAAAAAGGAAAAAGAATTAATAAAATATCTAAATATCCAACAGTAGTTCCAATAGTGATATATACTGGACAAGTTAAGTGGAATGTTCCCAAAAACATTAAATATCAACAGGTTAAAGTAACTACATATGAAAAATATAGAATAGATTTTGGATATAACTTTATTGATGTGAATGAATATAACATAGAAGAATTGCTAGAAAAAAATACAATGTTTGGATATGGCATGATATTAGAAAAATCAAAAAATACGAAGGAATTTGTAGAAAATGTAAAATCCATAATAAAAATAGAAAATGATATAGTAAGGCTAGAAAAATTAGCGGATATGATTGTATATCTATTCGGAAATGTTTTAGAATATAATGAACAAAATGAATTATTAAATTTAATAAATGAAAAGGTAGGTGATAATATGGCAACATTAGCAGAAAGGATCAAAGCTGGTGATAGAAAAAGAATGAAGCAATTTGAAAAAAGAGGTGAAAGAGAGGGAGCAAGAAGAGGTAAAAGAGAAGCAATACAAAATATTGCAAGCCAGATATTAAAGCTAGGACTAGACGAAGATGTTATGAAAAAAATAACTAATGTTACTAATGAAGAATTGAAAAAATTAGAAGCAAAATAAGTTTTATAAACCAAATAAGTCTTTCGAAATTTTAGTTACCAAGTATTGAAAAAACAAAACGATTGAATTCAATACAAGGTAACTTTTTATATTTATTTACATAAGATACTATAAGAAAGGTTTGATTGACAAGATTGAAGAATAATTACAATTTAATTCTTTTTCAATCAGATTTGTACCTTAGGAAGGAATGAGAGTAACAATGGAAAAAATATTAGAAGTAAAAGAGATAAGTAAAAAATATCAAGGGGAAAAAGGAGAAGTTTTAGCAATAGATAATGTCAATTTCAGAGTAAAACGAGGAGAATTTATCAGTATAATTGGTCCAAGCGGATGTGGAAAATCAACACTTTTGTCAATAATAGCAGGACTTGAAAAAAAGTCAAAAGGAGAAATCTACATAGAGGGAGAAAAAATAGAAGGAATATCAGATAAAATTGGATACATGCTACAAAAAGATTGTTTATTAGAATGGAGAACAATCTTTAGTAATTGTGTGTTTGGATTAGAAGTAAAAGGAAAATTAAATAATGAAAGCAAAGAATATGTAGAGAGTTTGTTAAAAAAATATAATTTATATGATTTCAAAGATAAATATCCATCAGAATTATCTGGAGGAATGAGGCAAAGAGTTGCTTTGATTAGAACACTTGCAGTAAAGCCCAAGATTTTGCTATTAGATGAAGCTTTTTCAGCATTAGATTATCAAACAAGAATAATGGTAACAAATGATATTTATCATATTTTGAGAAAAGAAGGAATAACAGCAATTATAGTAACACATGATATTTCAGAAGCAATTAGTATGTCAGATAAAGTACTAGTTTTAACAAAGAGACCGGGGACAGTAAAAGATATAATTAAGATAGATTTTGAAATTGAGAATAGAAATCCTATAAATTGTAGAGAAATCCCAAAATTCAGTAAATATTTTAATACATTATGGAAGGAGTTGGGTGTAGATGAATAAGCAATTAGTTATACAATCAAAAGAAAGAAAAGAATATATTAAAAGGAAAAAGAAAAATAAAGTACTTGTTTTATTTACTCAAATATTTATCTTAATTGCTTTTTTAGGAATCTGGGAAATACTAGCTAACAAAGGAATAATAGATAGTTTTATGATGAGCCAGCCAAGTAGAATATGGAATACATTGATAAATTTAGGTTCAGAAGATTTAATGAAACATATTTGGGTAACAGTATATGAGACAATTGTTGGATTTTCAATTGGAACTATATTAGGAATTGGGATTGCTATATTATTATGGTGGTCAGATTTCTTGTCAAAAGTTTTTGAGCCGTATTTAGTAGTATTAAATAGCTTGCCAAAGGTTGCATTACGGACCAGTTATAATAATATGGGTAGGTGCAGGGACACCAGCAATAATTGTAATGGCAGTTGCAATTTCATTAGTTGTAACAATACTTGAAAATTTGAATGGATTTTTAAAAACTGACAAAGAAGTAATTAAAATGGCAAAAACTTTTAATGCAAGCAAATTTCAAATACTTACTAAAATAGTTATACCTGCCAATATTTCAACTTTTATAAATTCATTAAAAGTAAATATTGGATTATCTTTAGTTGGTGTAATCTCAGGTGAGTTTTTGGTATCAAAAGCAGGTCTTGGTTATTTAATAGTTTATGGTGGGCAAGTTTTTAAATTAGATTTAGTTATGGCTAGTGTAATTATTTTAGGTGTAGTTGCAGGCTTGATGTATTTAGCAGTATTACTATTAGAGAAGTTTATATTAAAAACAAAAAAATTTAAATGATAGTGCGACAATAAACGAAATACAAAACTTGATAATTATGTAAAATTATGCTAAAATATATTTGTAACTTAATAAATTCCAGGAAAAAACGGAGGTAAAAAACATGAGGAAACATCAAAGATTTATTAATGGTATTGTCCATGGAAGGAATGCGCAATATCGGTGCTTAGAGGCTATACGAAAAGCTCTGGATTATAGGGCAAAGATACCGAAGCAGTTTCTTTTTTCAGAGGAAGCTGAGTGGTTGAAAGATGAGTTCGGAATAGGTATCACTAAAAAAGAACTGAAAGAGATACGGGAGGAACTCATAACTGAAATCATTGATATGATTTTAAACCAGACGACCACGGAATATGGTGAAGAAATGATGACTGATAACTATTCACGATTGTTCCATGGCTTAGCGATTCTAAAACTGGAGAAGGATACTGAACTCCTTCCGGGAACGACAGACAACTATATGTACAATGCAGCATACATGCTTTGGAGGTTAGATGACGGCTCAGAAATGGCAGGTGATGCAATAGAAAGTACGATGTGGTTTATGTCAGAAGAAATCAAAGGAAGGAGTGGAAAAGCACGACGTAATTGTCAGCAGGGAGTAAAATGTTAAATAAAGCCGTACAATAAGCCTGGAAACGGCAAAAGGTTATTTTGCAAAACAAACGTCTGAGTAAAATCAGGCGTTTATTTAATATATGTTGACCAATTCACACATCTTAAGTACGAACATAAAATATAAAAGAAAGTCTTGATAAGGAGGTGTGAAATGAGTAAAAAAAGAATAATATACATCATTGTGA
Source organism: uncultured Clostridia bacterium (assembly GCA_944388775.1). Lineage (GTDB taxonomy): Bacteria > Bacillota > Clostridia > TANB77 > CAG-508 > CAG-269. Next base: position 9,553 of record CALXKC010000032.1, read on the forward strand.
TAGTTTTAATCGTGGTTTTAGCAGTAGGAATATTTATTGCAACAAGGCAAAAAGGTGATAGTGAAGGAAAACTTAAAACAATATCAGTAAATGAAGTAACACGTTCAGTATTTTATGCGCCACAATATGTAGCTATAAACAATGGATATTTTGAAGAAAACGGAATGGAGATAGAACTATCAACAGGTCAAGGAGCAGATGCAGTAATGACAGCAGTCTTAGCTGGGCAATGTGATATAGGATTCGCTGGACCAGAAGCATCAATATACGTGTACAATGAAGGAAAAGAAGATTATATACAAGTATTTGCACAGATGACGAAAAGAGATGGCTCATTTTTAGTTGCTAAAGAAGATACAGACAATTTTAGTTGGCAAGATTTAAAGGGAAAAGTGGTGATTCCAGGAAGAAAAGGTGGAGTGCCATACATGACATTAGAATATGTACTTAAGAAAAATGGAATAAATCCTCAAATAGATTTAACCTTAGATGATAGTATCAAATTTGACTTAATGGCAGGAGCGTTTGCAAGTGGAGATGCAGACTATGTTACATTATTTGAACCAACAGCATCATTAACAGAACAAGAAGGAAAAGGCTATGTTGTAGCATCGATAGGAGCTGAATCAGGAGAAATACCATATACAGCATATTTTGCTAAGAAAAGTTATATAGAAAATAATGAAGATACAATTCAAAAATTTACAAATGCGATATATAAAGGACAGCAATTTGTAAAAGAACATACAAGTATAGAAATTGCAGAAGCAATTCAAAGTTTCTTCCCAGATACAGACATAGAACAATTAGCTAATGCAGTTCAAAGTTATAAAGATATAGATGCATGGAATGAAACACCAGTTTTAAAAGAAGAGGCATACAATAGATTAGAAGAAGTTATGACAATGGCTGGTGAATTAGATGAGAAAGCACCATATGAAAAAGTTGTAAATAACAAATATGCAGAACAAGTACAATAAATTATAAAATTTAAAAGGCAGATTAGAAATCTTCTAGTTTGTCTTTATTTTTATACAAATTTATAGTAGTGATATAAATTTGTATAAAAATATTGCAAAAATCTTATAAAAATTGTATAATATATATAGAAAAATTATATAATAAATATATTTAATGGAGATGAATAAAATGAGTGGATATATAAGAAGAAGTATAGAAATGCAATTAAATAAATTGTCAAAAGGGTTTCCTGTCATAATGATTACTGGTTCAAGGCAAGTAGGAAAAACAACATTATTAAATAATTTACAGAAAACAAAAAAAGAAAAAATAAATTATGTGTCTTTAGATAATTTGTCTGTAAGAGCATTAGCGATAGATGATCCAGAGATGTTTTTAGAAAGATATAAGGCACCATTAATAATAGATGAATTTCAATATGCACCAAATTTGTTATCATATATAAAAATGATAGTAGACAAAAAAAGACAAGAACATTTAGAGAATAAAAAAATACAATCAACAGGACTATATTATTTAACTGGTTCTCAAGTTTTTCATACTATGAAAAATATAAGTGAATCATTAGCAGGAAGAGTAGGAATTCTCGAACTATATCCGCTATCTAGTAGAGAAATTGAAAATAAAAAGGATGAGATTTTTTTACCAGAATATGAAATGTTAGTAAAACGAGAAAAAACGGATAAAGTTGATATAGATAAATTATATGAAAAAATATTGAAGGGTAGTTATCCAGAATTATATTCAAACTCTAATATAGATTGTAAAGATTTTTTTGAAACTTATATTAAGACATATATAGAAAGAGATATAAGAGAACTTATTAATGTAAAAGATGAAACAAAATTTTTAAAATTTATAGAGTCAGTAGCAGTACGAACAGGGCAAGAATTAAATATAAATGATATTGCAAATTCGATAGAAATAAATAATATGACAGCCAGTAATTGGTTATCAATATTAGTAAGCACAGGGTTAGTTTATTTGCTACAACCATATTCAAATAATAATGTAGCAAGAATAGTTAAAAGACCAAAAATTTATTTTATGGATACAGGTTTAGCATGTTACTTGGCAGGATATATGGATAGTATAACATTAGAGAAAAGTGCATTTAACGGAGCAATATTAGAAACATATGTTATCACCGAAATAATAAAATCATTTTCCAACCAAGGATTAGATAGTAGAAAATATTTGTATTATTATCGAGATAATAATGGAAAAGAAATAGATTTGCTTATTTTCTACAATAATACAGTATATCCAATTGAAATAAAGAAAAGTTATAATCCAGGAAAACAGGCGATAAAGAATTTTGATGTAACAGAAAAATTTGGGATGAATATTGGTAATGGTGGAGTTATTTGTTTATCAAAAGATATATTTCCATTAGATAAAAAAAATAATTTAATACCAATTGAGTTACTTTAAAATATAGAAAGGTAATTGCAAAAGGAACAACTGAATTGAAAAGTTTAGTTGTTTTTTATTTGGAGAAAAACAAGAAACTCTAAAATAAATTTTTACACATTAATTTCATGAAAAATATTGACAACACAAACTTATGATGATATATTTACTCTAGGATAGGAGTTGGTAATATGAATATCGATTATAACTTAATTGGAGAGAGAATAAAAGAAGCAAGAAAAAACAAAGGTTATACACAAGAAAAATTAGCAGAAGAAATTGATGTAGCGGTCGCTTATGTATCTAGACTTGAAAAAGGATTTCCTATCAATTTAAAAAGAATAGCACAAATAAGTCAAGTTTTAGATGTATCGATAGAATATTTATTATCTGGTACAGTTCCAAAATCAGATAACTACTTAAATAAGGATTTTGAAGAAATACTTGAGAGATGTAGTCCGGAAAAACTAAAGTTAATATATAATATTGCAAAAACTATTGTAAAGCAGCCAGAAGAAGAGATTATGGAGGAAGATATATTAGATGAAGAAACCAATGATAAAAGCCAAGAAAAACAAATAAAAAAATATAATGATATAAATGGTTTTCGCTTTGTAGAGAAACTAAAGAAGAAAAATTAAAGGAGTAAAATGTTGACTTTTCTATGTAAAATAGTATAAACTAAACAGGTAAAAAACTAAAAGAAAATGTTATATTTATAATATTAGAAAAGAAAAACAAAAGGTGATAATAAATGTATTTAAAACGATTAGAATTACAAGGATTCAAATCCTTTGCAGATAAAACAGTATTAGAATTTATGCCAGGAATAACAGCAGTTATAGGACCAAATGGTTCAGGAAAAAGTAATATTTCAGATAGTATAAGATGGGTGCTTGGAGAACAAAGTATGAAATCCCTAAGAGGGACAAAATCTTTAGATATTATCTTTGCAGGAACTCAAAATAGAAAATCTTTAGGATTTGCTGAAGCATCACTGGTTTTTGATAATACTGATGGAGCACTTCCAATAGAATATACAGAAGTAACAGTTACAAGGAAAATATATAGAAGTGGAGAAACAGGATATTATATCAATAAAGTGCCATGTAGATTAAAAGATGTTTTAGAATTATTCATGGATACAGGAATAGGAAAAGATGGATATTCTATAATTGGACAAGGTAAAATCGATGAAATTTTAAGTAATAAATCTGAAGATAGAAGGCACATATTTGAAGAAGCGGCAGGTATTGTAAAATTCAGAACTAGAAAAGCCGAAAGTGAGAAAAAACTAGAGCATACTAAACTTAATTTATTACGTATTAATGACATTTTAGCAGAAATAGAAGCAAATATTGAGCCTTTAAAAGCTCAATCAGAAAAAGCAAAAAAATATTTAAGTTTAAGAGAAGAATTAAAAAGTATAGAAATAGGCTTGTTTCTATACAATATAGAAAAGTATAAAACAAGTTTAGAAGAAATTGTAAAAGATGAAGAAATATATACAACTCAATGTGAAGAAGAAGAAGAAAAGTTAGAGAAAATAAAACAATTAAAAGAGGCATTGAAAGAAGAAGTTGATAGAATTACAAACCAAATTGAAGAAATGTCAAATATAGGGTTTGAAAGTCAAAAAGAAATTGAAATGCTAAATTCTGATATAAATGTTGCAAATACTAGAATAAATAATAATGAAGAAAACAAACAAAGATATGAAAAAGAAATAGAAGAATTAGAAATAAGAAAAAAAGAATTAGAAGATGAGATAAAACAAAAAGAAGAGAAAAGAGATAACCTAAAACAAAATAGAGAGAAATATGAAAAAGAGTTAGAAGAAAAAGAAAAAGCACTAGAAGAAATAACTAAGAAATTATCAAGTAAAGAATTAGAAATTGAAGGATATAAAAAGCAAGTAGAAGAAAACACTGATAAAAAATATGAATTGCAATCACAAAGTCATGAACAAGATATCAATTTTGAAAATGATGAAAAAAGACAAAGACAAATAAAATCTGAAATTTCTAATTATATCTCTGAACTTGATGCAACTAGATTACAAAAAGAAGATATTTCAAAAGGATTCTATGAAATAGAAAGTAAAAGAAATAGTATATTAAAATCGTTAGAAGAAATAAATGTAAAAAAACAAAGTTCTGACCAAAAAATTAAAGCCTACAATACTCAAATTAATCAACTAGAAAATGAAATGAGAATAAAAGAATCAAGATTACGTTTTTTAGTTGAAACTGAAAAAGAAAAAGAAGGATATGTAAAAAGTGTTAAAAGTCTTTTAAAAGATTGCGAAAATGTAAAAGAACTTGGAAAAGGAATGCATGGAGTTTTAGCAAATATAATAGATGTTCCAGAACAATATCAAACAGCAATTGAAATGAGTTTAGGAATGTCTTTACAAAACATTGTAACAGATACTGAGCAAGATGCAAAAAGATTAGTAGAACACTTAAGAAAAAACAACTTAGGAAGAGCATCATTTTTACCAATAGCATCAGTACGAGGAAAAAAACTGGATAAAATTAAAGGTAAAGAAAATGGTGTTATAGGAATTGCATCAGATTTAATAAAATTTGACAAAAAATATGAGCAAATTATTGTGAGTTTACTAGGTAGAACAGTAATTGTAGACAATATGGATAATGCAATAAAAGTTGCAAAACAAAATGGATATACCTTTAGAATAATGACACTTGATGGAGATATGATAAATCCATCTGGTGCAATAACAGGAGGTTCTGTTGCTAAGAAAACGGTAAATATTCTAGGTAGAAGTAAAGAAATTGAAAAATTACAAAAAGAGATAAAAGACATAAAACAAAAAATAGAAAAAATAAAACAGGAAAAACAAGACTTTGAAAATTCAATTGAAGATACAATTGAAATGGCAACAAGCTTAGAAAAAGAATTGCAAGAAATTGATATAACATATGCAACAGAAAAGCAAAAAGTTGTGGCAATAGATGAGAACATTGAAAAATTAGAAAAAAGATTACAAAAATTGAAAGATGAAGAGCAACAGTTAGAAAAACTCAAAGAAGAGGCTAAAAATACAAAGCAAGAAATAGAGAAGGAAATTGAAGAATTAACAAATCAAAATGAAGAATTAACAAAAGTTATTACAGAGTTTGCAGAGCTTAATAAAGATAATCAGAAATATGTAGATGACTTGAATTTTGATATTACAAATTTAAAAATATCAGTATCTTCTTTTGATGAAAGTGAAGCATCTATTGAAGAAATGAAAGAAAGAATAAATATGGACATAGAGAATACTCTTAAGAGTATTGAAAATAAAAAGTTGCAAATTGAACAAATTAAAAGTGATAACTTCAATTTACAAGAAACTATAAAAGAAACAAAACAAAAAATTGAAAACATCAAAGAAGAAGTTAAAAATAGTGGAAATAAAATAGAAGAATTGAAAAATGATAGACAAGATAAGAATAAAAAATTATCAGAACAAGAAGATGAAATTTCTGAAAAGTTCAAAGTTATAGAAGATTTAAAATCTCAAATTGTTAAAATTGATGTGAAAAAGACTAAATTAGAGGAAGATATACAATCAATTATTAACAAAATGTGGGAAGAATATGAATTAACACCAAATAATATAACTGAAGAGTATAAAAAGCCTGAAAATGTTGCATTAACGCAGAAAAGAGTAAATAGTTTAAGGTCAGATATACGTAATTTAGGAAGTATTAATATAGATTCAATTGAAGAATACAAAAATACTAAAGAAAGATATGACTTTATGTGTGAACAAAGAGTAGACTTAGAAAATACAATGGCAAAATTGAGAAAGATGATTCAAGAAATGACAACAACTATGAAACAACAGTTTAAAGAACAATTTGAGTTAATTAACAAGAATTTTGCAGAAGTATTTAAAGAGTTGTTTGGTGGAGGAAATGCATCTTTGAAACTTGAGGATGAAGAAAATATTTTGGATTGTGGAATTGAAATAACTGTACAACCACCAGGAAAGAAATTACAAAATATGATGTTATTATCAGGTGGAGAAAAGGCGTTTACTGCAATTGCTTTGTTGTTTGCAATATTAAAAATCAATCCAGCACCTTTCTGTGTTTTAGATGAGATTGAAGCAGCTTTAGATGATGTTAATGTTTATAGATTTGCAGAGTATTTGAAGAAATTCTCTAAAGATACTCAATTTCTAGTTATTACTCATAGAAAGGGTACTATGGAGGCAGCTGATACTGTTTATGGTGTTACTATGGAGGAAAGTGGAATTTCAAAATTGTTATCTATGAAATTGGCAAAAAATTAAAAAATTTAATTTATATATAAATAGATTGCAATACAATACAAAAAATAAGCTATACTCAAATTAAGAGTATAGCTTATGGAAGGTAAATAAATATATTTTGCACTTTATAATTTATGATGGATTTGGAAGTTTTTCATTTCCATCAAGAAAGTATTTTACGTAACGTCCGTTGTCTAAAAAAACAAATCGTTTTAATTTGTAAAAACCGGAACCTTCAAAGCCTTTGAATGGTTTATACCAGATATAAATGTTTCCTTTTTCAATTGTATAAGCCGTTCCGCTGGTGAGGGCATATAATAGAGTTTGTTCTATATGAGGACTCCATATAGGAACAAGAACTGCCAATTCACCGTATCCAGCATGTGAAGTTTGAATTTTAGAATTGCTTGAATCAAACTTCCTTATAGTAAGCAAAGCTTCATCGGGGATAACAGAGATGGATTTTTCTTCTGCTTCAGAAAGATACTTTGTATCTTTTTTACCAGAAAAAACTTGATTAGTAAATAATCCTTCATATTGACCTTTATAGTTGTAAAAATCAGTCATCTTAATACCTCCTTATGTGCTTCCAATAAACCTGATTTTTTAGCTTCGATTAAAGGCAACGTCTTAAAGTATTCGTTCCATGTCTTAGCCAAAGTATATGAAATTTTCTTAAACCAATGAAAGTTATTGTATTTTGCATGACCATGACAAGAAATACCAAGATCATCTACTTCCGTACTATCACGCCAGCCTTTCCAAAATTCTATTACTACATTTTCCGTCATAAGAGGTTCATCGTTTTCAAAAATATTAACTTGAACTCTCATTAAACATCCCCAATCATTACCATAAGTAGGGAGAATCTCTAAAAATTCAATTTTATATTTTTTAAAACTGAATGTTTCCTCATAACTTGGACCAAAAATCCAATAGATTGCTCCTAGTTTTTGAATTAACTCTTCTTCAAAAGAGTCATTCATTTTTTTGAAAGGTGATGTTGCTTCTGGAATTGGTATACTAGTATTATTTTTCTTCAAACTTTCATATTTTAGTTCTAATCCGTAAAGAATCTTTTTTGCGGTATATACTTCTGGACCTACTTTTTGTAATTCAATACGTTGCTTAAGTTTGTTAATCCGATGTTCAAGACTTTTTAACCTTTCATTTACTTCATTGACTTGCATTTTCTTACCTCCATGTTGTTTTAATTATAGTTAATATAGAAACGTTACTACCCTCCTTTTAAAATTAATTGTATAAATAAATTATAGCATATTTCAAAAATTATGTAAAGATTAATAGGAATTATTCAGTAATAACGAATAAAAAAATTTTTTCATAAAAAATCAATGTTTTGTTAATTATTTTTAAGTGTTTTTTCGCATTTTAGTATTTTCAAGGGTAAGCGGTCAACAAAAAGACGTATTGAAACCTTCTAAAATGAGATGTAAGATAAAAACATCAAAAGTTTAGGGGGT
>CALXKC010000033.1 GCA_944388775.1 uncultured Clostridia bacterium
TATATATTTGGAACTGGTTTTTATTGATTTTTATATTATTTTAGAACTTTGAAATTTTTTTTCATGTCTTTATCCTGCAATATCTGCCAAAAATCTTGAAAAATAAAGGAAATATTGGTATAATATAAAAGTAGATATTAATATGTGTTATATTATCTAGCACAAGAAAGAGAGAAAAAAATGGATAAATTAAAAAAGTATGCATCATATTTTGTACTATTAATAGTCTTTTTCATATTTTCAAATTTTCTAATTTATGTAGGTCTAAATTCTAATTATAGGGATATTAATAGACAAGATAATATAGGAGAAGTATATGTATATCAAGCTCAAGCAACAAAAGTAAATGGAAGAATAAGAGGACTTATTGAAAATCCTAATGGAGAAGATTTAAACGGAAAATATGTAGAAGTTGACTTATATTCAAAAATAGACAATTTTTTAGGTAGAAAATATATACAAATCAATGATTTACAACAAGGAGATACTCAAAGCTTTGAATTATTTTTTAAAGTACAAGATGTTGCATCATATAATGTAAGTATTGTAGATGAAAAACAAGAAGGAGAAGAAATAGATTTATTACCAAATGATTTAACTACTTCTCAAGTAGTAGTTGCAACAGTTTTGACATTTCTAATCTTCTGGTAGAATTTATGCTTTATCATAGTTTATGATTAAATTTTAATTATAGCCAATATGATATATTTAGATATTTTGAAGTATATTGTGGGGACCTTTCTAGAAAATGTTTGAACGTATGTGAATTACATTTTCTTGAATGGAGATTACGGAAAAATATATAAATATATCATATTGGCTTTTATATACTATCATTTATGAAGCATGGATTTTTGGATTCACATACAAGGTATGATTATGCCTATAAATCACCATACCAGGTTTTGCACCATTAGTTTTTTTAACATATCTAACTTCACAATAATCAACAGGAACATTAGAAGAATTTTTTGCTTTACTATGAGCAGCAGCAATTTCAGCACACTTAATTAATACATCATCATCTGGCATATCATTAGAATTTAATCTTAAAATTGCATGACTACCATGAATATCTTTGGTATGAAACCAAATATCATTTTTTGATGCATACTTTAAAGTTAAATAATCATTTTCTTTGTTATTTCTACCAACTAAAAGTTGATAATTTGCAATTGTATATTTAATAGGATTAAATGAAACATTTTTATTTTTAGTTAAAGAAGATTTCTTGATTTTATCTTTTTTCTTAGAAGAAAGCTTTTTAGTTTTATCTGAAAAGATAACATTTTCAGAAATTTCTTCGAATATAGAATAAATTTCATCTAAAGTTGATGCCGCTTCTAACTCATAAACAATACTTTCGATATAATCCAATTCCTTTAAAGTATCATTTTTTTGCTTAGTAACAATTTCCAAAGTATTTTTTAGCTTATTATATTTCTTAAAAAAACGCTTAGCATTAATAGAAGGAGAATATCTATTATCTAACTTTATTATTATTTCCTGATTATTATTATAATAATTTTCAAGAGAAATCTCAGAAACAGGTTTATTATCTATTCTATATAAATTTGCAGTAATCAATTCGCCATAAAGTTGATATTTCTGCATATCATCACATTCTGCTAATTTCCTATTCATATTATCAAGACGTTTTTTGTATTTATTCAAAACATCTAATATCATCTTTAAAACACTATCACGATAAGTCTTAAACTCTAAAGAAGATTCCTTTTCATAATAAAAATCATCTAAAAAGAAACTTAAAGAAAAAGCAGGTTTAACATCATCTGAAATCTTAATGTAATAATCCTTTTTATCTTTTCTATAATTTAATAATCCAAAATCCAACTTACCATTATCAGTATTATAAATAACAGTTTGAATATAATTATACAATTTTTCCAAAATTTCAGAATTAACACTATCAATTCCTAGTTCATAAATAGCACCTTTTATAAAAGTTTGACTAATACCATTAAATAAATTAGCAATAACAGAAGGTAAATCATTCAAACTACTACTAATAGGTATTAACTTAGAAAAATTATCAAAAGACGAACATTCTAAAAAATTCTCTTTTTCAGTAGAAGGATACACATATTTAGTATGTGGAACTATATTTCGAAAGCCATTTTCGTGATGTATATGACGCATACTATCTATAATATTATTTTCTTCATCTAATAATATAATATTACAATGTTTTCCCATTAACTCAATAATTAACTTTTTATTTAGAATATCATCAACTTCATCAAAGCCCTCAAACTCAATTGTAATTACTCTTTCTAAATTATTTGTAATTACATTTTTTACATGTAATCCTAATAAATGTTTGCGAAGCACCATACAAAAATTAGGTGCAACTTGAGGATTAGACTTTGGATGAGTTGTTAAATGAATTCTATAATTACTTGAATCTATATTTATATTAATTAAGAAATTCTTTTTATTCAAATAACAACCAACTAAAATATTATTTTTATTTGGCTGAAATATTTTATCTATTCTTGCACCAGATAGTTCTTGAAGCTCTGATGCTATTGCTCTTGTGACTATTCCATCAAATGCCATATTTATTAACATCCTTTCTTATATTAGACAATTTAAAAACAAAATTTCTATAAAATTATACCACACCAAATCACAAAAAAACAGTAAGATTTTAAAATTTATATTGATTTCAGAAATTTAAACAGGTATAATAAATAAAAAATCAAAGGGAAAAGGTTGAAAAAAATTAAATTGTGCCTTAGGAAGGAATGAAATTGAATATGGATTTAGATAAAGTATATGAATTAGTAAATAACATACCAGTAACAGAACAAAACGAAGAATTAATCGAAGAAATTAAAGATGATTTATCAAATGGAGAATATAAAGCAGCAATGGAAAAATTGCAAAAAATAAAAGAAATGGGAAACAATGAAGAAAATCAAGAAAAAGTAGTTAGAAAGAACACAAAAAAGAAAGAAGAAAATAAATCAATATATCCCGCATTACTAAGTAATATAGAGCTAGAACACATATATATGGGACTATTATTAAATAATCCTAAATATATTGTAAAATACTACTTTCTACATGATGATTGTTATTTTGAAGACAGTGAAATATTAAATATATATAAAAGCGTACTATTTACAGAAGGTGGAGCATACACACCAGAAGCTGCAAAAGAAGGATTTAACTTTGCAAGAGAAAACGAAAAAACATATGAATTAAAAGGCGAATTAAAACAAAAAGTCCAAGACAAACAATATAATATGGAAAAAGTATATACTGAATTGAAAAAACTTTTTGTATTAAGAAAACATTATTTAGCAATACCAATTCAGGCAATTCAGGACAAAGTAGTTGAAATTAGAGAATATGAATTATATGACAAAATGTCAGTAGAAGAAGTTGAAAATGCAGTAATACAAGTAAGTGATACAGAAAAATTTAAAAGAAGTATATTAAATGAAGGTTTGACAAGTTTCTTAGAATTAGGAGATAACAACTTAATAAACGGTTTACCATTGCCATTTCCAATTTTAACACAAGTATTTAAAGGTATAAGAAAAGGGGAAACTATGGCATTTGCAATGCCTTCAAACGCAGGAAAAAGTAGATTTACAATCGATCTTGCAGCACATACAGCTTTTGTACATAAAAAGAAAGTTCTAATTATATCAAACGAAATGTCAGAAGAAAAAATGAAACTATGTTTAATAACCACAATATTAAATAATAAAGCTATTCAAAAATTACATGGTCAAGAAATACAAAAAACAGAAGGAGAACTATTAGATTTTAAATTTAGACCAGACAAAGGAAAAAAAGTAGAAGTAGACGAAAATGGCTTTGTAAAAAAGGGAGAAAAAGAAAAACAAGTAGATTTTGTAAAAAGATTAATGGATGTTTCTAGTGAGTTTAACAAAGTAATTAGTGTAACAGATTGGGTAAATAAAGAAATAAAAAATTCAATATATTTTATTAATATAACAGACCATACAAATGATGAATTAAGAAAAGTAATTTTAAATTATTACTACAAAGAAAAAATAGAATATGTATTTTATGATACTTTAAAAACTGATACAGCAAATATTGGAATAGGCGAAGAATTAAAGAAAACAGCTACAATACTTTCAAATTTAGCACAAAACCTAGGAATCTATATTTGTTCAACTTTACAATTAGCTGAAAGTGATACATTACCTGTAAATTTAAATGTAAATGATTTAGCAGTTAGCAGAACAGTAAAAGAGGTTTTAGATACTTTATGTTTGATGAAACAGATTAACAGAGATACTTTAGATAAATATGAATATTCATTGCAAGAAGTTGATACTAAATTTTATGATTTGAAGAAATACGAAGATCCAGATGTTAGATATTATGCTTGTGTTGTTGATAAAAACAGGGCAGGTGCTAAACCTACTTTAGTGTTTAGACTTAATTTGGCTTATAATGTTTGGGAAGAGTTGGGATATTTGAGATTGAAACAGAAATAAATTATAAAATTTAATAATAGATGTAACTATAAACAAGACATTATAAGGCAATTGCCAGGAGGTAATTTTATGAATGTAGCAGTAGCTATTTTAGTTTGGATATTTACATTGATTGTTCTTATTGTAATAATATTTAGAAAAATCACATTTATATTTAAAAAATATTTTAATCTTATCAAAAAATAAATAGACATAAAAACTTGAGGTCGCAAATTGTGACCTCAAAACTATTTTATAATTCAATCTTATGAAACTAAATGATTTAGATAAAAACAAATAAAAAAGCACTTGACAATTACAAACAAATGTTTTATAATATACAATACAGTAATATCATACAAATGGTAATAAATGTAGTAAAAAATAATAATAAATCATCCAAATATGTTATTATAAGTTATATTATAAGGAAAGTGATAGTTATGGAAAAAGAAAATGATAATGTTATTTTAGTAAATAAAAAATTAGATGTAGTAAAATCTGAAACGGAGAATATTAAGAATTTAATTTATACAATTAGAGGAAAACAAGTAATGTTAGATAGTGATGTAGCTATGTTATATCATTATGAAACAAAATATATTAATTTAGCTGTAAGAAGGAATAAAGAAAGATTTCCAGAAAATTTTTGTTTTCAATTAACAGAAACTGAGACAGAAAACTTGAGGTTGCAATTTGCAACCTCAAGTTTGGAAAAAGAAAACTATGGAGGTAGAAGAACATTACCATATGTATTTACAGAACAGGGAATTGCAATGCTTTCAGGATTGCTAAGAAATCGAGTAGCAATACAAGTAAGTATTAGTATTATGAATGCCTTTGTTGAAATGCGAAAATTTATTGCAAGAAATGGACAAGTATTTGAAAGATTAACAAATGTAGAATATAAAATATTTGAACAAAATAAAATGTTGACAGAACACGAAAAGAAGTTTGAAAAAGTCTTCGATGAGTTACAAAAAGAAAAAATAGCGGAATTTAAACAAAGCATATTTTTTGAAGGACAAATTTATGATGCATATAGTTTAATTATAGATATTATAAAGCAAGCAAAACATAAAATATTAATTATAGATAACTACATTGATGATAGCATTTTAAAAATTTTATCAAAGAAAAATAAAAATGTAGAAGCAGTAGTTTTAACTTCACTAAACTGCAATTTAAATAGATTAGATATAAATAAATTTAACAAGCAATATCCGGTATTAAAAGTAGCAAGAACTAATAAATTTCATGATAGATTCATAGTAATAGATAACAAAAAATTATATCATGTAGGAGCATCACTAAAAGATTTAGGAAAGAAATGTTTTGCTATTTCTAAGATAGAAGATATGGAATATATTGAGAAAATAAGTAAATTAAGTTGAAACTATAATTAATTTGTGTTAATATAAAAATAAATAATTTTGATTTCCTGTTCTAATTAAAGAGCAGTTTATAATAAATGTAACTTCACAAACTTAATTAGAAAGCTGATTAGCAGAAAGGAAAAATATGGAGATAATTATACTAAAAATTATTGCATGTATATGTGTAACAGCTGTATCAGGTATTATTGCCTATAAAGGTAACTATGACTGGGCATGTTTTCTTGAAATATTAGCACTTACTATCATTTTTTTACCATGGGATAAAATAATTGAAATCTTTTTTTATAGTTAGGAGGTAGTATCATGCAAATTGGTGATATTGATACCAAAATGCAAATATTTTTAACATATGCATTAGAAAAATTATCATAATCTATCAATTAGCGGTCGCGTTGCGACCGCTAAAGCGTTTTATATAAGTAAAAAGTGAAATGAAATTGAAAGTAAGATGATGGCGGAAATCTTAAATATTCCGCATTCAAAAGAGTTTGAAAGCCAAGTAGCTAGATTTTGGAAAAATTCTGGAGAGCTAACAAAGGATAAAATAATTAATAAAGAAATGTATTGCAATTTAATTCAAAAAATGTTTCCATATATAAAAAAATATAATATCAAGTCTTCAGATTTTTTTAAAGCATTATGTGAAAAAGGCGAAGTTGGTAAATATGAAGAAACAGATGAGATATTAGATTATTTATATAATAAAAATTATACTCTAGTGAGTTTGAGTAATTGGTTTTCAGATGATCAAGAAAAAGAATTAAGAAATTTAAAAATATTAAAATATTTTACTAATGTTTTCGGTTGGGATAATACATATGCTAAGCCAAATCCCATAACCATAAAAGAAAAATTGCTAAATAAATATCAAAAAAATGAATTAATAATAGTAGGTAATAGTTTAGACATTGATATACAATGCGGAATTAACGCCGGAATTGATACTGTTTGGTATAATTTAGAAAATGAAAACAATAAAAGTGATATAAAACCAACCTATGAAATTAGTAATTTATTAGAATTAAAAAATTTTTTGTAAAAAGAAGGCGTAATTTTAATGAGCTTTATTTTAATTGAAGGTGATAATGGTACTGGAAAAGATACATTAGCTTTAAAATTAGAAAATAAAGGATTAAAAGTTGTAACTTATGACTCAAGAATAAAACAATTTGAAAAAAAAGCAAAAAAATTATTTAGCAAAGATAAAGTTAAAGCATTTATTGAATATAATTATACCTGCAGTGATTTTATAAGTAATCTGAAAACTCAAGGAATTGTTCAAGATTTTGTATTAGTTAGATATTGGATAAGTACACTTGCAGCAGCTTACGCTGATAATATTTTTAATGAAGATAAAGTTATTGAATTAGGAAAGAAAATGGCAAAAGAACTTGAAAAACCAGATCTTGTTATAAGATTAAATTGCAATTATCATAAAAGAATTCAAAGAATAGAAAAAAGAAATTCAGATGAATATGATGATAAAACAATAGATAGGGCTAATAAATATAAGAAAATTTCAAAAAAACTAAGACAAATATCAGATTATAAATGGGAAGAAATAGATACAACTACTCTTAATGAAATACAGGTATATGAAAAAGTTATTAAATTATTATCGATTTAATAAAAATATAAAGAATGGGGGGAATTTAATTGGAAATTGAAAGAAAATTTAAAGTTTTAAAATTACCAAAAGATTTAGAAAAATATCCAAAAAAAGAAATTGAGCAAGGATATTTATGTATTAAGCCTACAGTTAGAATTAGAAGAACAAATGACAAATATAGTTTGAACTATAAATGGAAGGATCCTAATGTTCAAGAAAAATCTGCAATTCAAAATATAGAATATGATATGCCATTAACTGAAGAAAATTATAGAATTCTATTTAATAAAGTTGAGAATCATATGATTATAAAAACGCGATATAATATAAAATTAGATAATAATTTAAAAGTCGAATTAGATGTTTTTCATGGTAATCTTGATGGTTTGGTTTTTGCAGAAGTTGAATTTCCTGATGTTAAAACATCTGAAAATTTTATAAAGCCCGATTGGTTAGGTAAAGATATATCTTTTGATAAAAGATATGATAATACTCTATTATCTAAAATGGATAAATATAATCCTGCTGATTTTGAAGATTAAACAGAAAGAAAGAGGTAAAGTCATGGATAAAGTAAGAGAAGAATTTATTGGTGGATAAACATAGATTAACTCCAACTGAAGTTTTATTGCCTGGTGGAATAGTTTCAAAGCTACATATAAGACCTGATTCACCTTTGACTATTTGTAAAGATAATAATAAATTATATGTAAAAATTGATAATGAATTTTTAACAGAATTTATGTTTTTACCAAGGCCTAATTTTTGGAATTATAAAACACAGAGTGGTATGCCTACAAAAAAGTTTGCACAAATGTATGGATTAAATGCTTTGAATTTTAATATATATTCTGGTTGTGAATTTTGGAATGTTGGCAAAGGATGTAAATTTTGTTCTGTAAAGAATACTGTAGGAAAAGATAATCCAATAGAAGTTGTAAAAAATGCTAAAGAGCTAGCTGATGTATGTGAATTAGCAAGCAAATATGATAACTTAAAATATATAATAATTACAGGTGGTTCTCATTTAAATACAGATGATGAATTTAATGCACATATGGAGGTTATTAAAGCGATAAGGTACAAGCTACCTTGGAATGGACTTATTAAAGGTAATGTTTCAATGATGCCTCCAAAGGATTTAACAAAGTTAAAAGCTTTATATGATAATCAAGTTGAAAATCCAAGTTTTAATATGGAAGTTTGGCCAAAAGAAAATTTTGAAAAATTCATAAAAGAAATAATAAATACAGATTATGCAATTGCTTGGGGAAAAGTTAAAACACAAAATATAGTAGGATTTATACCACACTTAATTAAAATTGATAAAAACTTGTCGCATGACTTTATTAGACCATTTCTATGGAAATTTAACATAGGAATTAGCGTTCCTGGTCAAATATTTTTGATAAGTAAGAAATACTATTTAAATAAATTTCATACTATAGATACAGTTTATGACGATCTGACTTTAGGAATTATTGCTAAATCTAATAAAATGCCAGTATACTTTAATAATTATATACTGGGATATGAAACACCAAAAGGAAATTTTAAAGATTTGTTAAAACAGAGAAGAAGATGGGCAAAAGGATTAGCAGAATCCATTTATAATAATAGAAATTCAAAATCTTTAAAATATGTAAAAATTCATGGATTTATGTATCATTTTTTATGGATAGTATATTATTTAATAATACTTTTTTGTAGTCTGATAAATTATAGAATTGGAATTATAATATTTTTATTAACAGGTCTTATATTATCTGAATTTAAACTCAAAGATTTAATTTATGGATATGCATATTTACTTATATTTCCAATTATTCATCTGTTTTGGCTAAAATCATTTATTAAAAATTTTAAAATTTTATATAAAAAATAATTTATAGAAAATGAATCGTAATTTGTGACCTCAAGTTAAAAAATAAGATGATTCCAAAAAGGAATCATCTCAAAAATTAAATATCTATTTTTGGCTCATACTTCTCAAGCCACATATTTACCTGACACAAATAAGCCATAAGCTGAGGACCGGCACATCAATTGCCCGGAACCAAGGCCTAGAAAAAGCTTCTCCATCAGTATTCAAAATATCTAAAATATAATCTCTATTAAGCAAACTATTAATAGGAGCATTTTTATCCTTCATAATATCAGTTAGCATCTCTTTAACCTTAGCCAAATAAGTAGGATTATGAGTTTTAGGGTATGGAGATTTCTTTCTGTCAACAATTTCACTAGGAAGAAAATCTCTGCAAGCATATCTAAGTAAGCCTTTTTCTCTACCATTTAAAGCTTTCATCTCCCAAGGAATATTCCAAACATATTCAGCCAAACGATAATCGCAAAAAGGAACTCTAAGCTCAAAACCGCTATACATTGCCATTCTATCAGAACGGTCTAATAGAGTCTGCATAAACCAATTTAATGTCAAATGAGAAATTTTACGTTTTTCAGCAGTTTCTTTACTATCAATATCTAATATTTCAACTTCGCTTAAACTCTCATTATATCTAAAATCAATATATTCTTTCAAATTTACCTTGTTACCAATAAAAGGATTTAATAATTCTTGTCTTTCATTAATTGCAATAGACCAAGGAAAAGTATTACTTTCTAAAGCATCTTTACGGAAAAACCATGGATATCCACCAAATATTTCATCTGCACACTCACCAGTTAATGAAACAGTCATTTCTTTTTTGACATTCTTACAAAATAGAAGTAAAGAAGAATCGATATCAGCCATGCCAGGCATATCTCTAGCAATCATTGCATCTTTTAAATATGATGCAAGTTCTGGAGTATCAATAACTATATTATGATGATGTGTATGCAAGTTTTTATTCATCAAATTAATATAGTAATTATCAGAATTTGGTTGAAAATCGCTTTTAACAAAATTTTTGTCATTATCCACATAATCTATAGAATAAGTATCTAAAGGTGGCAAACCTTGTTTTTCACAATAATCAGCAGCAAATTTTGTAATTATACTAGAATCTAAGCCTCCAGAAAGAAACGTACATAATGGGACATCAGATACTAATTGTCTAGTTATAGCATCATTTAATAAAAATTTTAGTTTTTCAGTAGTTTGTGCCAAATTATCTTTATGTTCTTTTGAAGTTAATTTCCAGTACCTTTCTATATGAATACCCGAATTATTAAATATAGCAAAATGGGCAGGTTTAATTTCATAAATATTTTTAAAAACAGTAGTTCCAGCGGTATGAGCAGGGCCAATACCAAATAATTCACATATTCCTTGATTATCTAAAATCTTTTCAACATTTGGATATTCAAAAATTCCTTTAATTTCAGAAGCAAAAATAAGTGTATTATTTTGTATTGTATAAAATAATGGTTTTACTCCAAAATGATCTCTTGCCAAAAACAATTCTTTTTTATGCTCATTCCAAATTGCAAATGCAAATATACCATTTAGATGGTTTACTACTTCATTTCCAAAATGTATATAACTTTTTAACAAAACTTCTGTATCACTATGGCCTTTAAAAGTAAATCCATTTTCTTCTAAAGTTTTTCTTAGTTCCTTTGTATTATAAATCTGGCCATTGTAAACAATTACATATTCCCCATAAGAATATTTTTGAATCATTGGTTGCTTTCCGCCTTCTGGATCAATTACAATAAGCCTCCTATGTCCAAAAGCGACATTTTTATTTATGTAATAACCTTGTTCATCTGGACCACGATTTATAAGAGATAAATTCATTTTTTCTAAAATATCTTTTGAATTAGATATATCTTTTTTAAAATTAGAAAATCCAACAAATCCACACATAAAATCCTTCCTCCATTATTGCATGATTAATATATATTGTATGCAAAAAATAGTATAAAATTTATTGATTTTAGAAAAAAGTTGTAGTAGACTTAAAATATAAAAGTCGAAATAGGAAGGGTAAATATGTCAATAAAAAATATATTAAAACATTTTTGTCTAATTACTCATCATAAATGGGTAGTATTTAAATTATGCTGTAAACTGGGATTATATTGGAGAGGATTGGTACACGATTTATCAAAGTATTCTTGGACAGAATTTAGTGAAAGTATAAAATATTATGTAGGAACTCATTCTCCTATAACAGAAGCTAAAAAAGACAAAGGATATTCAGAAGCATGGTTACACCATAAAGGAAGAAATAAACATCATCATGAATACTGGGTCGATGAACTAGCTCCAAATCCAACACCTATTATTCCATATAAATATGCAGCAGAAATGTTATGTGATAAATTAGCAGCAGGAATAGTATATGAAGGTAAAAATTGGACAAAGGAATATGAACTTGGTTATTGGAACAGAGAAAAAGAAAAGATAAAAACAAACGAAAAAATTAAAGATTTTATCACAGAAGCATTGGAAATGGTTGCAAAAGATGGAATAGATAAGACTTTAACCAAGAAAAATATTAAAAATTTATATAATAATGTTGTAAATAAATAGACACGTGAAATTTATTTTTTAATCAAAATTAATTTATAAGATAATTTTTAAATAGCTATTGACAAAACAAAAAAATACTTGTATAATTTTATAGTGATTAAAATAATGGAAAAATGAACAGATATACACATATATCTAAAGCGAGGAGGGAATAAGTATGGCACAACCAAAAAGAAGATGGTCTAAAGCAAGAACACATTCAAAAAGATCAACATGGAAAAAAGAACAACCAACAATGGCTACTTGCCCACATTGTCATGAGCCAGTAATGCCACACAGAGTTTGTAAAAACTGCGGATATTATGATGGTAAAGAAATAATATCAAAAAAAGAAACTGAAAATGCGTAATCAATAGCACCTTTTAAAAGGTGTTTTTTGCATTCTAAAAAAGTTATATTGACAAAATAAAAATGTAAATGTAAAATATTAATGAAATAAAATAAGAAAAGAAGTGATAGATATGTTAGAAAAATTATTAAAAAAATCAGGGTGGACAGATATAATAATAGCAATATTATTTATTTTATTTGGAATAATGCTGATAGCAAGTCCAGAAGTCATAACAGCCATGATTTCTATTATATTAGGAATAATTTGTATCCTTATAGGAATTCTAAAAATGTGTGACTACTTAGCCAAAGGAAAAAGCGATAATTACTTATTAGCAATTTCAATAGTAGCAATTATAACTGGAATTATAGTTATGTTTTGTGGGGATGTAATATTTTCAATATTTAGAATTCTAATTGCAATATGGATTATATATAGTGGAATAATGAATTTACAAACAGCAATTGTTTGGAAAGATTATAAATCTAAATTATGGATAATAACATTAATCTTATCAATTGTTATGGTTATTGCAGGAGTATATATGTTAGTAAATCAAGGAGCAGTATTACAAATGGTAGGAGTAATAATACTAACATATGGAATAGTTGATGTTATTGAAAATGTCATATTTATCAAAAAAATTGATAATTATTTAGACTAAATATCAACAAAATAGATACCAGATAAAATATTCATAAAAGATATTGGGGGAACAATGGAAAAAGAAAAATTTACAAAATTAAGTAAAAAAAGATTAAAGAATAGTTTTAAATACGCAATTCAAGGAATCCGGAAGTGCTTTAAAAACAGAGCAAAATTTAAAAATACATTTTATTGTTACTATATTAGTTGTAATCTTAGGAATAGTATTAAAAATAAACTTTACAGAATGGGCTATATGCTTTTTACTTTTTGGATTTGTAATAACTGCAGAATTAATGAATACAGCAATTGAAGTAACTGTTGATTTAGCTATGCCCGATATAAATGAAAAAGCAAAACTTGCAAAAGATATAGCAGCAGGAGCGGTTTTAGTATCTTCAATTGTTGCGGTTTTAATAGGACTTGCAATATTTTTACCTAAAATAATAGAATTAATATTTTAAAACTTAATATGCTTAAAGAGTAAAGTTGAGGTAGAGAACTTAATAGTTTTCTGTCTCAACTTTTTTAGTTAGCTAGCAAAGAAAATAATATATACTTTAAGAACTTTTTGAAAAATAATGTCATATAATGCAATAAAGGAGGAAAAAGTATGTTTAGAAATTGTAGAAAATGTTGTTGCATGAACAATAATTATCAAAATGATTCTTGTGATATGCAGAACGATATTATTGAAACTCAATGCAGTGAAGTAAGTTCATATGAAGATATGTCTAATAGCTGTGATTGTGGATTTGAAGAAGATTATAATGTATTCCCAGAAAATCCAATGCTTGCTCAAAGCTATGTGCCATATCAATATATGGATAAAACCTTTAAACCTTGTGTAGGTTTAAAAATGGGAACAATTTTCCCAGAATTAGTCAGTCCTTATGTTCCTGGTCAAAGTATGGAGGAAATAAAGATGATAGAAAAAATGAATAAAATAGGGAAGGGGTGCAATAAATGTCAATAGAAGAAAATAGAAATTGTGGATGTAATTGTATGTGCAATGAAGAAGAACATACAGTAGATTGCGACATGAGACGTGAAATGATTCAAGAAATAAGATGTTTAGAATTTGGTATAACTGAACTTGCATTATATTTAGATACACATCCAGAAGATGAAAAAGCTCTTTGCTTGCATAGAAAATATTGCAAACAATTAAAAGATTTAAAAGACAAATATCAAAAAGTTTATGGCCCTCTTACTATAAATTATCCTTGCAACAAGTGGAGATGGTTAGAAGAGCCATGGCCATGGGAAAGGGGGAATTACTAATGTGGACTTATAACAAAATGTTACAATATCCAATTAATATTAAATGTACAGATCCAAAACTTGCTAAAGTAATTATTTCTCAATATGGTGGTCCAGATGGAGAATTAGCCGCTTCTTTAAGATACTTATCTCAAAGATTTGGAATGCCAGACCAAAAAGCCAAAGCTATATTAAATGATATAGGTACAGAAGAATTAGCTCACTTAGAAATGGTTGGAACAATAGTACACCAATTAACAAAAGATGCAAGTATAGAAGAAATAGAAAAAGCAGGTCTAAGTGCATATTACACAGACCACGGGGTGGGTTTGTAATATTTCCTAATCCTGCTTTTTAGTTTTATAATATATTACCTTTCCAAATCTTCTTGAACTGTTGTTTTTTCAAAATCTCTTTTCCTTCTTGAATTAGATAATACTTTTTCTTTTTCATCTTCTATTTGTTTTAAAAATTCTATTCTTTCTTCTGATTTAGAAGATTGCTTAGCATAGTCGTTTAAATTTCTTTCTTGATTTTTTCTTAATCGTTTAGCCATATCTTTCCAATTTGACATATTAATTCCTCCTTAAATTTTTTATGAATTATCATTTTCAAACAATTCTTTAATATATAAATCTTTATTTTTTAATTCATTATTTTTACCTTGTAATAAATTTTCAAAAAACATTACTAAATAATCAAATGTAGGATAAATTCCTCTTGGAATATTGCCATAGTTACTTCTAACTAGTGCATTTCTAAAATATAAACTTTTATCTTTAAACATATCATTATTAACATTAAATCCCATATTATTAAGATACTTTTCAATAAATACTGCTGTTGTTCTTGTGTTGCCTTCTCCAAAAGGATGTACTTGCCAAATGCTTGAAGTGAATTTTGCAATATGTTTGATTAATTCATCTTTATTTAACTTTGAATAATCAAATTCTTTTTCAGCTTTAAAATCATAATCAAAATAACTTTCGATATCTTGATAATTTACATATTTAACAGTATCTCCATTAAGGATGTCCTCTTTTTTTATAATATTATAATTTCTATAATTACCTGCAAAATCATAAATATCTTTAAATAAGAATTTATGAATATTCTTTAACGCAATAGGACTAAAACCAAAACTCTTATCTTCTAACAGTTGAGCTATTCTTAAAGAAACTAAATCACATTCTTTTTCTTTTTGAATGTTTATGTCATTAGCATTTTGTGTTTCATAATATGTTTTTAATAATTTGTCTACTTCGTTATACTTTAATTCTCCATTAATATTTTTTTGAGATAGGTCTAATAAATATTTAGAAGGTTCTAAATTATCAACCTTATTTAATCCAATACCAGTATTCCAATATTCTTGTTTTTTTGTGGTATCAGTTGTTTCATTTTCAATTATATAATTTTCTTCATTAGACATATAAAAACCTCCTAAAATTCTCTTTAAACTACTTCTATATTATACCATAAAACACTTATAATTACTACATTTTTTTAATAAATACTTGATTTACAATATAGATTATGATAATATTTAAATATAAATTTGGTAACTATTAACAAGTATTTATAAGCTATAGGAGGTAATAAGCATTATGAAAGAAATTATACTTGAACATGCACCAATTGAAAAGTTTTTACTAAATTTTTCAATAGCGGTCAGTAAATGTGATATGAGAGATACTATATTGTTTGACAGAAAATTTTTAGATTACTTGCACCACATTGCTTTCATGTCACCAAATTGTGATAGGGATTCTTCGTATCTATGCATAGAATATGATAAATGTGCAGAAGCACAAATCCGCTTAATAAACGGATTTCAATTAAATTTTATATATTATACAAAAGATATACCAAACAATATGTTTCGATTAAGAGAACTCGGTAATAACAAGGAACCTTTTTCTTATCATGAATTAAGGCATCCTTATATTGATTATAAGAATCCTAAAAATAATTCAGGCGAGTACTATCAAATGAAAATCTGTCAATAATTATATCACTAGATGGTCTGTATTCAAAATTAATACAGACCATTAACATTAAAAATTCCAATGAATAACAACATCTTGAGTATTTTTTTGCTTGTCTTTTTCTCCAATTTCAATATAATCTATAAAACTATTTACAATATCATAATTAAGCTCTTTAAAATTTCTAAATTGATTAATTATTTTTTCTTTTTGTTCTTGTATAAATTTACTGTTTAACTTTTTTTCTTTCAGATTAGATAAATCATTTTGAGCTTTTGATAATTCCTTTGTTAACTCTTCTAATGATGTTTTTTTCATCACATTCTCCAATTTGTTCTAATCCACTTATATGATAGCTATTCAAGAATGGCTTGGACATTCTGATTTTTCTACTACTGCAAATATATATGCTCATTTAGCTGTAAATTTTAATATACTATCTGCTGAAGTTATGTCTTCTGCTTTTAGTCTAAAAATTTAAATCTAGTTTAAGATTTTTGACCTAAACTAGATTTGCAACGCTTATAATTTTTCTAATTATATTTTTATTAAAATTATTAATTGCTAGTCATTTTAAAAACTATTCCATCGATACAATTATCAAAAAGGAACTGTTTAATCTTCTCTTTATTATTGGTACTATAAAATTCAGATAACAAGATTGTAAAATCTTTTAATTTATTATCTGGAACTTTAATAATTCCACATCCATTTTCAATCATTATTTTATTAGCACAAATTGTACTTGTTCTTTTGTTCCCATCCCAGAATAGTTGACTCCTCATACCGTATAACATATACTCTAAGGCTCTTTCTGTAGCATTTTCTATTTGTAATATATTATTTATCTGTTTTTTTACATCTTCTTCATCTGGTAATTCAGGAATATAATCTGTTCCAGTTATTTGTACTTCGCCTTGTCTCAATACTCCCCAAGCAATACTTTCATTTCTTGCTACAAGTTCATTTATTTTACAAATAAAATCAAGGTTAAAATCTGCATGTATATTATTAAT
>CALXKC010000034.1 GCA_944388775.1 uncultured Clostridia bacterium
CTTTTATATTTTTCATAGAAAGTTCTAATGTTGGATTTAAAACAATTATACTTGGAATAACTCCATTTTCTATAGCTGTATCTATTTTTTCATCTATCGCTTTTGAAGTGATTGAGCCTTCATATACTACGCTTCCTTCAAGTTCATCTTTATTTTTTTCATATAATGATTGAATTAAAAAAGATTTTCCTGAGCCATATGCTCCAGCAACAAATATACAATGTTTAACATCAGGATTAGATATTGCTATTCTAAATGCCTTGTTAGCTAAACAAGCTGCACTATTTGATACTGCTAAATTATATTTTTTCCTATATTCTATATCATTTGCATATTTTTCAAAAACTAATTTCATTAAATCAGAACTTATATAGTTTCCAGCTCTTGATTGCTCCAATTCTTTGTATTTTTTTATACATTTTTCAGTATTAGTACTTGCTTCAATTCTAGTTTCTTCTTCTACTTTAATCATATCAGGATCCTCAAATCCTCTTTTCCAAATATTATCAATACATATATTTTCCAAAATTTTTCCTCCTTTTTTATTTTATTACAACGTCTTTAGTATATCATAGAATATAAAAAATATCTAGGCCTTTATTCAATACTTTGAGTATCTGTCTCACTTGTATCTGAACCTGATGTTTCATTACTACCACTAGAATTACTGCTATCACTTCCAGAACCTGATGAAGATGAGTCAGATGATGAATTAGTATTATTTGATGTAGAATTATTATTACTTGTATTAGTATTTCCTGAGCTACCTGAAGAAGTATTATTTGAATTACCACTTGATGAGTTAGTGTTTGAAGTATTTGAACTTGTATTTGTTCGGTTTGAATTTGTATTTGAGCTATTTGTTGTATTATTGTTTGTATTTGTTGTATTCGAACTATTTGTAGTATTTGAATTTGTAGTTGTCATGTTTTCTCTTTGAGATTCTTGTGGGTCAATAGCATCAATGTCATTTGTTATTCCTTGTATAATTTCTTGAATGTTATTTGTTGTATTATTTGATGTGTCGTTTGAATTGCTATTATCTACTTCACTACCTGAGTGTTCATCACATAATCCAGGTACTGTTAGCCATAAGAAATATTCAATATATGTGTTTGTACATCCAGTTCTTGCTCTTTTTCCTGTTTCAGCACATATTGTTGCAGATGATACGGTGTTAGGTTTTTCAAATCTTGCAGTTTGCAATCCTGCATGTATTCTAGACATTACGTTTGCCCACAATAAACCTGCTGGGTTTCTATTATTAAATTCTACAGTTTCATTTTGGTCATATCCATACCAAGTTACTGCAGTGTAATAAGGTGTAAAACCACAAAGCCATCTATCATAATTTTCATCTGTTGTTCCTGTTTTTGCAGCGACATCAACGCCTGATATTTTACAATATGTAGCTGTTCCGTTACTGCCTACTACTGGTTGTGTTAATATACTTTTCAATATATATGCAACTTCTTTTGAAAACACTCTTCTAGTTTCTTGTTTTGGTTCTAAAATATTTTCTCCAGATTTATTATCTATTCTGCTATAAAATACGGGCTCTATATATTCTCCATCATTTGCAATTGTAGCATATCCTGCTGCCATTTCTAGAGGACTTATTCCTACTTGCAAACCTCCTAATGCTAATACTAAGCTTTCATCTTCTTTTGTTAATGTAGAAATACCCATTTTTTCCATGTATTTAATTGCGTTTTTAGATTTTAATTCCTCCATAATTTCAACAAATGGAATATTTTGAGATGATTCAACTGCTCTTCTTACGGTAATGTTTCCTAATTGTTTTCCGTAATCTACTGGATGATATCCATCAGCAAAGTCTTTTTCGGTATCGTCATATATAGAGGCTGCAGTAATTATTTTTTTATCTATTGCTGGAGCAAGCACGGCTAATGGCTTGATAGATGAACCAGTTTGCCTAACACTTTGGGTTGCTCTATTTAATGGTCTTGCTTCTGTTTTTTCTCCTAATCCACCAACACAACCCAAAACTTGCCCAGTAGTATGGTCTATTATAACCATAGCAGCTTGAGAAGAATTTCCACCTATTTTAGATGCTCTACTATATTTGCTTTTTTCAAATTCAGTTTCAGTTTGTTCTTGTATTGAGGAATCTTGTGTACTATGAATTGTTAGTCCTGCCATATTTATATAGTTAGTTGCAAAGGTTTCTGAAATATTGTATTTATCTGCTATATCTTCTGTTATTTCATTTATTAAGGCATCAGTATGATAAGAATATACTCCGTCTCCAGATTCTATTTCACCTTTTCTGAAATTTAATCCATTTTCAAGTTCAGCAGTTGCTGCTTGTTCTTCTGTTTCAGTAATATATTCTAGTTCTAACATTTTTGATAAAACAGTATTTGTTCTATCTTTGATATCTTGTGAATTATCTTCATCTGTAAATGGATTATATGAGTTAGGTGAATGGTTAATTCCAGCTAAAAATGCACATTCAGCTAAACTTAATTCTGATGCAGATTTATTAAAGTAATATCTAGCTCCTGCTTCTACACCATATATGCTAGGTCCAACATATATTACATTCAAATATCCTTCTAGAATCTCTTCTTTTGAAAGGCAAGTTTCTAGTTGCCATGCTTTCCACCATTCTTTTACTTTTCTCATGATACTATCTGAAGAGTCACCTGTTAGGTTTTTTACTAATTGTTGCGTAATTGTACTTCCTCCAAATGATGATGAGCCAAAATGTATTACATATGATGCAATTGCTGAAGCAGTTCTTCTTATATCAACACCATGATGAGAATAGAATCTTTCATCTTCAATTGCTACATATGCGTTTTTTAAATTTTCAGGTATTTCTTCATAAGAAATTGGAATTTGTTTTCTTTCACCGCCTAATTTGGCAATTGTATTTCCATCTGTGTCAATTACTATTGAATTTTGGTTATTCATCATTTCTTGTGCTAATGTTTTCCACGTATGTGCTGAAACTCCTAGCACTATCCCAACAATTAAGATTATTACAATAATTACTGTTATTATTATTTTCTTTAATTTTCTTTTCTTGTCAGATGAATTGTTTTTTCTTTTACGACTTTTTCCACTGTGTTTTCCACGTTTAGAGTTAGTTTGCTTTATCTCTTCTTGTTCTCGTTGTCTTTTCATCTTTTTTATTGCTTTTGGTAATTCATCCCCGTCATTTGTTTTTTTATTTTTAAACATAAACTCACAACCTTTTTTCTTTTATGTTTTATTCTAATTATCGCAAATTATATCATACTTTTTTAAATTTTACAAAAATAAAATTTTGGTATATAATACATATATTAAGAGGAGTGAAACATATGATAAAAAGAGAAGAAAATCCTGATTATATTAATTCTTTTTTAGATTATAGTGCGACTATTTTGAATAAATCACCTAATAGTATAAAAGAATATAACTATGATTTAATGATGTTTTTAAGATTTATAAAAATTCATTTTGGATTAACAAATGAAACAGATTTTACGAAAATAAAAATAAATGATATATCTTTAGATACAATTAAAAAAATAAAACTTGCAGATATTCATTCTTTTCTAAGTTATATGGCGATTGAATTAAAAAGTAAATCTGCAACAAGAGCAAGAAAAGCATCTACTATAAGGGTATTTTTCAATTATTTATCTCAAAAAGCAAATTTAATAGAAATAAACCCTGCTCAAAACTTGGAAACACCTAAATCAGATAAAAGACTTCCTAAATATTTAAATTTAGAAGAAAGTAAAAAACTTTTAGAAGTAACTTCAAATGAAGATAATAGAAATTATCAAAGGGATTATGCAATTATGACTTTATTTTTGAATTGCGGACTTCGTTTATCTGAATTAGTTGGTATAAATATTCAAGATATTGACTTTAGTGAGGCAAAATTAAATGTAATTGGTAAAGGAAATAAAGAACGAACAATTTATTTAAATAAAGCTTGTTTAAATGCTTTGTCTGAATATCTATCAGTTAGGCCTAAAAATGGTGTAAAAGTAGACAAATTACATTCTGAAAAAGCGTTATTTTTAAGTGAACGAAAAGAAAGAATTAGTAGGCGTACTGTGCAATATATAGTTGATAAAGAATTAAAACGAGCTGGATTAGATAGTTCAAAGTATTCTGTACATAAGTTAAGACATACTGCTGCTACTTTAATGTATCAATATGGTAATGTGGATATAAGAGCTTTACAAGAACTTTTAGGCCATGAGAGTATTTCGACAACTGAAATTTATACTCATGTTGATAATTCTCAAGTTAGAAATGCAGTGGAGAGTAATCCGTTGGCTAACCTTTAATATCTTCTTCTACCTCTTCACTGTTTCTATTCCTTATATCATGTACTTTTAAATAATATGGTTGTATATCTAAAAGGCTGTCCATGTAAATTATATTTCCATCTTTATCATTTATCTTTAGATTTGGAAATGTCCTTATCATTTTTTTATCTCCCCAAAATGTGTATATAAATTTTGATAAATTTTCATTTCCATATATTTTGTCATATTGTTCTTGTACTGCCTCTTTATTTGCTACATTTAAATCATTTTTTACAATCATTCTAACTAAGAAGAATTCTATTGCAAAAGCAGTAGCTATACAATCAATCATTAACAAAGTAAATACTGTTACGACAAATGTTTTAAGTGCTTTTTGTGTTTTAAATTTGCTTTTAATCCAATTTATTATTTTATCAACCTTTGGATTAAGTGATATAATTAAATACATTCCTAAGAATCCCCAGAATACTGAAAAATATACACATATTCTTCCATTTATATTAAGTGGCATATTTGAATAGTCCCACCATTTAACTCCTAATACTACTTCACCAAATAAGCTGATAGCATATTCAACAATTGAACCTACTATAAAGCCTCCTACAAATAATACATTGTATTTTTTGGGGAATTTGTGTAGGCATAGAATCATAACAACTGCACCTAGTCCATATATTCCACAAAATGGACCATATAAGAAACTTTGTCTACTCTCCCATACTCCTTTTGTAATCATTCCATATAGTGTTTCTATTATATATCCTGCTACACTATATATTATGAAATATGCTAGTATTCTCCATATGCTTATTCCGTTTATTGTTAGTCTTTTCTTTGTTTTATTAGTTTCTATATTTAATTCTTCATTTTCTATATTGTTTTCTACTTCTGACATTGTTTCCTCCAAAATTTTCTAAATATGTTGTTTAAAGAATTTTATCATATTATCTTTTTTTTAACAATATTTATTCGTTATTTTATAAAAATCCTCTTGCTAAATTATGTAAAATATGATAAAATTTTTTTGTTACTATATTTTTTAATTTTATCTAAAGTAATTACAGGAGGTAAAAAAATGGGTGAAACAATTTATAATGTTACTTTTGACATGCTTAATGAAGAGTCACAGGAACGGATAATATCAAATAATCCGTCAGAAGAAATGCTACTAGAGGCGACAACTTCTCAATATGCAGCTGTTCGCGAATTGGCGGTTAGAAGTGGCAAACTTAGCAATGAAGCTTTAAACAAAATGCTTGAGAAAGAATCTGATAAAACGGTTTCAGAAATAATTCTTAAGTATTTAGTAAAAAGTAATATAATCACAAGAAATATTTCTTCTCCTAATGTCCTTGTTCGACAAAGAACTGCAGAAGATTCCGAAACATCTTCAGAAGATTTAACAAAAATGTTGCAAAACGAAGAAAACTATGGTATTATAAAAGCAATTATAGAAAATCCGAATTTTGTAGAGACACCAGAAAATATGGATATATTGTTAAATCGCGAGGATGATTTGGAAATTAGACTTTTGGCTGCTGAAAGTGATACCACTACAGCTGAGAGTTTAATTTCTAGGTTAAAATCCGAATATGAAGATGATGAAGATGTTATATCTGCTATTTTTGACAATTTGTCTAAAAGAGGACTTTCGGATGTTCCTTTTTCCAAAGACTTTTCTTCGGTATTGGTAAGAATGGAATATGCTAGAAGAACAGAAAATCCAAAGTATTTATATGAAGCTCTTATGGAAGAGCTAAATAATAGTGATTATATGGATTTTGATGTAATTGAAGAAATATGCAATAATGATAAGTTTGGTGAATCACCAAAAACTGCAAAAATTTATAAAATCTTTGCAGTTTTTGATGAGAATTCAATCGATTCTGTATATGATTTTAAAACTCTTGTAGACATGTTAATAGAAAAGGAGGACATTGACAAAGATTCTTGATATTAAATTTCTAGAAAAGTAACTTAAATATTTTTGTTTAATAGCCATAACTCATTTGTTATGGCTATCACCTATTATTGTTTATGTTTGTTATATATCATCTTTTTCATTGTTAAATATGTTCATCTTTCTCTTCTCTTCCCTATTTTTAATTCTCTTTTTTACATTTATTATATGTATAAAGCATAAAATTAAAATAATAAATAAAATAATTAGGAAATATCTATTTTTTAAGAAATTCATTAAATAACCCAATTTACTAAGCTTAAAAACATATTTTCCTTCAATTTGTTCAAAGGAAATTTTTTCATCATCTGCAAATCTATTATTATCACCTTTTGTGGTATATAAAGTTTGTCCATTAATATTTTCAATGTCGACAATTCTATGTGTTATAATTTCATTTCCATTGTCAAATGATATAATGTCATTCTCATTAATTTCGTTTTTATCGACTTTTTTTACAACTATTATATCATTTTTATTTATTGTATCTTCCATGCTTCTAGATACAATCTCGTAAGTTTTGAATCTCAAAAAATCTGGTGTTTCCTTTGGATTTTGTATATATTTTATTATTAGAGTTATATTATATATTAATATTGGAACGATTATTAAAAGTATAACTACATTAAAAATTTTAATTAATGTTATTGTTCTTTTTTTCTTTCTTTCAATTTTATCTATTGTATACATGCCTTTCCCCTATCTTACAAATTTATATTTATAATACCATATTAAACAATTTTTCTCAATAAAAAATATAACTGTAATGAAAATGTAATAGTTTTATTGAGAATTTTCATTTACAAGAATTATTTTTATAGCTATAATAATAGCAGTAAGAGTTTTGGAGGAAAAAATGAATCAAAATATTGATAATAAAAATGAAATTTTTAAACATAGATTTAGAGAAGGAAATGATGATGAATTGGTTTTGTTAATTTCTGAAAAAGACCAAAAGGCATACCTTCCATACCACTATTCAGATTTGAAAGAAATTATGGATAAAAATCCTGATAAATATCATAATGTACAACAAGTTATTGAAAAAGAATATATCGTAGATTTGAAAAATTTTGAAAATTCATCTTTTGCTAGATTTAGAGAGGCTTTTAGGCTTATGCGAGTTAAAGAAAATAAATCTATTTTTGAAGCTTTTGACTTGGCATTAGAATTGATGTTTAAATATGAACTTAATCCCATTATAATTACTGCTTGTAGAAATTTAGATGAGCTTGATTTGTATTTAGATTGCTTAAGAAAAAATGAGTTAGAAGATTTTAATTGTTTTCAAATTCATTTTGAAATGATGCCTGTATATTAATATTTCTTTTGCTTATACTAAATAGTGATTAAAAATTTATTATAAGTATGAGGAAATTATGAACCAAATTTTAGTTACAAAAAATGAAATTCATAAAAAGAGACATTTTCTAATTTTTCAATTAATTATATCAATAATAGTTATAATAGCTATTATTTATTTTGTTTCTCTTCATTTTTATAATATTTCAAAACAAGAAAAAATATCTAATCAAATAATGAATAATTATAATCTATCAAAATTGTATACTAGTATTTCTGATAATTCTATTGAAAATAATGACGAGGTTAATCCAAATGGAGTATTTTGCACAATAGAAATTCCAAAAATAAATTTATCTTATCCGGTTTTTAATACATTAGATGAAGAATTGTTAAAAATTTCTCCGTGTAAATTCTATGGAAATAACTTAAATGAGAATGATAATATTTGTATTGCTGGTCACAATTATGACAATGGTAAGTTTTTTAGCAATATTTCTCTATTACAGCCAAATGATGAAATTTACATTTATTCAAATAATGAAAAACTTACTTATGTTGTCACTTCAAATTATGAAGTTGAACCAAATGACGTTTCTCCAATTTTTGATTATGATAAAAATCAAAAATTATTAACATTGGTTACTTGTAATAATTTTAATGATAATAGAATTATAATTGTTGCAATAAGGCGATAGAAAAAGTTGGCATTAATTATATTTAATAGTACCAAAATAAGAGAACACTATTTTTAGAGTTCTCTTATAATTTGCTAATATATACTTATTTTAATTAAATATTTCTATAATCTTTTATTTTCTTATATGCATATACTGCTGAAATTGCAAATACTATTAATAATACTGCTACTGGAATGGAATCTGTAACACCAGTTTTTGGTAAAGTATTTGTATTGTTATAGATACTTGAATTATTAGTATTGTTTGTTCTATTTGTATTGTTAGAAGTATTGTTTCTATTAGTGTTGTTAGCACTATTTGAATTTGCTGTATTGTTAGATGTTCCATTTGTTGTGTTATTATCTACTCTTGGTGTTAAGTCAGTAAAACCATTATCTGTTTCAGCTGCCATAACATTTGTACTAAATAACATAACCATTAAACTTACTACTAAAATTGAAATTACTTTAATTAAATTTGATTTTCTCATTTTCATTCTCCTCACTTTTTCATGTTTTTTTATTAGTATTCGTATAACCGCTATTAATTATACCACTTTTTCAAATATAATTCAAGCAATCAGTACAAAAAATCACAAATACTAACTTCTTTTGTTCTTACAATTAATATTTTAAACTTAATTTTTATATAAGTCAATATATTTTTCTAATTTTTATTTTACATTTACATTACAAAATTGTTACACAAATTATACGTTAAATTTAAATAATACAATATCTCCATCTTGCATAATATATTCTTTGCCTTCTGAACGTACTAATCCCTTTTCTTTAGCTGCTAACATTGAACCTTCTTTCATTAAATCATCATATGAAACCACTTCTGCTTTGATAAATCCTCTTTGTATATCTGAATGGATTTTTCCAGCTGCTTCTGGTGCTTTTGTTCCTTTTTTTATTGTCCAAGCTCTTACTTCTGGTTCACCTGCTGTTAAGAATGACATTAGTCCTAATAAATTATAGCTTTTTTTGATTACTTTATCTAATCCAGATTCAGATAATCCTAATGCTTCTAGCATTTCTTTTTTATCCTCATCCTCTAAACTTGATAATTCTTCTTCAATTTTTACA
Organism: uncultured Clostridia bacterium; assembly: GCA_944388775.1. Taxonomy (GTDB): domain Bacteria; phylum Bacillota; class Clostridia; order TANB77; family CAG-508; genus CAG-269. Next base: position 9,332 of record CALXKC010000034.1, read on the forward strand.
CATAATGGTATTACTTCTGCTTTTTCTTTTTTAGCATATTCTTTTACTTTTAATACTAATGGGTCATTTTCAGCGTCTTGTAATTGTTCTTCTGAAACATTTGCAATATATAATATTGGTTTTGTTGTTAATAAAAACATGTCTTTTACAAGTAATTGTTCATCTTCATTAAATTCTAAAGTTCTTGCTGATAATCCATTTTCTAGTGTTTGTTTTATTTTTTCTAATAAATCTATTTCAAATTGATATTTTTTGTCAGCTTTTAAATTCTTTTTGGCCTTATCTAATCTTTTATTAACAGTTTCAATATCTGCAAATATCAATTCTAGGTTAATTGTTTCAATATCTCTTATAGGGTCAACACTACCATCAACATGTACAACATTTGAATCTTCAAAGCATCTAACCACTTCACAAATTGCATCTGTTTCTCTTATATGTGATAAAAATTTGTTTCCTAGTCCTTCTCCATGACTTGCACCTTTAACAAGTCCTGCAATATCAACAAATTCTATTACTGCATGTGTAGTTTTTTGTGGATTGTACATTTTTGTTAAATTGTCTAATCTTTCATCTGGTACTGGTACAACTCCTACATTTGGCTCGATTGTACAGAATGGATAATTTGCACATTCTGCTCCTGCTTTTGTTATACTATTAAATAATGTACTCTTCCCTACATTTGGTAATCCTACTATTCCTAGTTTCATTTATTTCTCCTTGTATAGTTTATTTAGGTTTTTATGTGGAAAACCTATAAACCTTTTTTGTGATTTCTTAACTATCTTGCCATTTCAATGCTTATACCTAATCTCTTCGCAACAGCATTTTCGTAAGTTGTTGGTAATTGAAATCTTTTATTGTTACTGCAATAGGTTTTAAAGATTTCTTCTTGTCCTTTAGATTCATTTTCATTAAAAAGTTCTTTTATTGTATCAAATTCAGCTTGATTGTTTGTTAAAAATTCACATAAATCATCTATTTTTGTACCACCATTAAGTATTCTGGATAAATTTTTTCTTGTTAATTTTAAATTTTGTAACATGTATGGTACTTGCTGAATAAGATGTTCTTTAACAATAAATTTTCCGATTTCTTCTTTTGTTAAAAAGTTAAGCATAGTACTGTCTCTGGTATATCTAATTTTTTTAGATGGTATAAAATCTATATTCCTTTCAAAATCTTCCCAACTTAAGTTTCCTTCTCTAATTTCATATAAATATTCTATTCCACCATTATCAAACAACCTTTTTTCTGAAATAACAGATGAATCTTTTTTATCAAACGCTTCTTTAATTGTTTCTATTCCTGAAGAATTTCTCTTTATCTTTACTCTTTTATTGTCTTTAAAATATCTTAATGTTCCATCTTTTTCAACTAATAATTGTTCATCTAAGATTCTTTTCATTTCTTCATCTAAGAAAATAAGGCTAAATTCATCTGAAATTTCATCTAATATTTCATAAATTCTAGGGTTGTTTAATAATCTTGGTGATACCATTCTTTGATTTAAATATTCTTTTAAACTTTCTAATTTTCTTATATTATATATTTCATTCATGGCTTATCTTTTCTTTTCTTCAATTTCTTTTTCTAATTTTGCTATAAACTCATCAATACTTTCTGTTCCTATATCTCCGTTCTCTCTTGAACGAACAGCAACAGTATTTGAGCTAGCTTCTTTTTCTCCAACTACAAGCATATATGGAATTTTTTGCAATTGAGCTTCACGTATTTTATATCCTGTTTTTTCATTTCTGTCATCTACTTCTACTCTGATTCCTTTTTCTATAAGTTTTTCTTTTAAATTAAATGCATATTCATGTTGGTTATCTGTAATTGGTAATATTTTTACTTGAACTGGTGCAATCCATACTGGTAACATTCCTTTTGTTTCTTCTAATAAGAATGAGATAAATCTATCAGAAGAACCTAGGATTGCTCTATGAATTACAACTGGTCTATGTGCTTTTCCATCTTCTCCAATATATTCTAATTCAAATCTTTCTGGTAATGCAAAATCTAATTGGCAAGTTGGAATTGTGACATCATGATTTAATGCTGTTTTTATTTGTATATCAATTTTTGGACCATAAAATGCTGCTTCTCCTTCTGCCTCATAAAAGTCAATGTTTAATTCTTTTAAGATGTCTCTTAATTGACTTTCTGCTGTTTCCCACATTTCATCATTGTCAATATATTTTTCTTTGTTGTTTTTATCTCTAAGTGATAATCTATATTGGAATGCTGATGCAGGGAATCCAAAATCTTTTTGATAAACTTCTACAATTAAATTTAGAACTCTTCCTACTTCTTCTTTTATTTGGTCTGGTCTAACAAATAGATGAGCATCATTTTGACACATTTGACGAACTCTTTCTAATCCACAAACACTTCCACTTGCTTCATATCTAAAGTCATGTGCTAATTCACCTATACGAATTGGTAGGTCTCTGTATGAATGCATTTTATTTTTGTATATTAACATATGGTGTGGACAGTTCATTGGTCTTAAAACCATTTCCTCATTATCCATTTTCATTGCAGGAAACATGTCATCTTTATAATGTTCCCAATGTCCACTTGTTTTGTATAATTCTACATTTGCAAGTGATGGTGTATATACATGAGCATATCCTAATGAAATTTCTTTATCTTGAATATATCTTTCTAATATTCTTCTAATTGTTGCACCATTTGGTAAATACATTGGTAATCCTGAACCTACTAATTTATGTGTCATAAAGATTTCTAAATCTTTTCCAATTTTTCTATGGTCTCTTTGTTTTACTTCTTCTAGGAAGTCTAAATATTCTTGTAATTGACTAGCTTTAGGGAAAGATATTGCATAAATTCTTTGAAGCATTTTATTTTTTTCGCTACCTCTCCAATATGCTCCTGAAGAAGATAATATTTTTATAGTTTTAATTTTTCCAGTGCTTTCTAAATGTGGTCCTGCACAAAGGTCAGTAAAATCTCCTTGTTTATAGAAACTTATTTCTTCACCTTCTGGTAAATCTTCAATAAGCTCTTGTTTGTATGGTTGGTCTTTCATTAATTCTAAAGCTTCTTTTTTAGGAAGAGAAAATCTTTCTATTGCGATATTTTCTTTTATAATTTTCTTCATTTCTTCTTCTATTTTCACTTTATCTTCATCTGTAAATGGTCTTTCTACATCAAAATCATAGTAAAATCCATCATCAATTGCTGGGCCAATTGCAAATTTAACATCTGGAAATAATCTTTTTACTGCTTGTGCCATAATGTGTGAAGATGTATGCCAATATGCTTTTTTACCTTCTAGGTCATCATCTGAAAAAGTATGAATTACTAAATTGCAATCTTCATTTAATTCATATCTTAAATCTTTGATTTCTCCATTAACTTCACCACATGTTGCAACACGTGCTAATCCTTCACTAATTTTTTTTGCTACATCTAATATAGATGCTCCTTTTTCAATTTCTAAATTTGAGCCGTCTTTTAAAGTAACTTTAATCATAATAAAACCTCCTTTTGTCCATTTGGGGACGTTTCTTTTTGGACATTTTTGTCCATTCTGGGACACATCTTTATATTTTTAATTGTCTTTGACCACAAAAAACACCCCCATGGATATTCTTTTATCCATAGGAGTGCAATATCTACACGGTTCCATCCTATTTTTCACTTAATTGAAGATTATAACGTATCTTATACGTCTAGCTTATTCACTAGAAACTTGAAGAGGTAGTTTTTCAAATATGTTTTCTTAAGTTAGCTTCCAGCCTTTGGCTAACTCTCTCTATAAGTAACCTTTATTTTACTTTTCTCTTACTCGTTTTTTATATTATGTATATAATTTTAGTACCTTTTTTAAAAAAAGTCAATAGAAATTATTTACTTTTTTTATTTTGTAGTATATAATTGTCAAAATGCTTCTATAGCTCAGTTGGTAGAGTGCAGCCTTGGTAAGGCTGAGGTCACCGGTTCAATCCCGGTTGGAAGCACCAAGATTTCTTTTCACTTTATAAAAAGCAGTGTAACCTATATAAAGGACACTGCTTTTTATATATATGAAATTTTATTAATCATTCTTAAACATATTTTTTACTGCTTTTTTTCTAATTCTTTGTATAGCATTATCAACAGACTTAACTGGTGAATCTAATCTTTTAGCTATAACGTTATAGCTTTCACCCTTCATAAATCTATCTAATACTTGTTTTTCAAATTTACTAAGTGATTTTTCTATATTATTATGTATTTGCTCATAATATTCCTTTTTCATAACTGTTTCTAATGGATCTTCAATAGTATTGCTATTGAAAGTGTCTATTAACTCTACACTATCATCTTCATTGTTATCATATGCAGCCATATTTAGTGATAAATATGAATTTAAAGGCATATGTTTTTGTCTATTAGATGTTTTTATTGCTGTTATCAACTGTCTCTCTATACAAAGATTTGCAAATGTTTTGAAAGAATTTTGTTTTTTAGTATCAAAGTTTTTGATTGCTTTATATAGGCCTATCATTCCTTCTTGCATTATATCTTCTTTTTCTGCCCCTACCATAAAGTATTTTCCAACTTTCATATTTACAAGTTCTTTGTATTTTTCTAATAAGTAAGATAAAGCGTATTCGTCACCTTGTTTAATTTCTGTTACAATTTGTTCGTCTGTTAAATTAGAATATTTATTTGTTGAAAAAAATACACTTTCATTTTGCATGTTTGTCAAATACCTCCAAAATGTGCTTTTTTAAGATTATATACGTCAAAATGCGTAATGTCAAGCAGATTTCTAGTTTTTTGCTTTTTGGGGACGTACAAAATTGCGCAATTTTTGCTTATTTTGGCATGTCCCTAATTGCTTAATTCTTCTTTTAGCATTGTCCAAAATTCATCTGTTTCCATTCCTTTTTGCCATGATGCAACACCTGCTAAGTTATTTTCAGTAATTAGTGAAACTTTTGCTTTTAATGAATCTATATCCTCTATCCAAATTTGTCTTGTATTGTCTCCAACTGCGTATTCTACATAGTTTTGTTTTAACTCATCATCCCATTGTTTTTCAACTCCATCAGGAATTGCACTATCGATGTTCTTCATTGCTATTGTTGGATTGCTTACTAATTCTCCATTTGAATTTGTTGTCCAAACTCTTGTGTATAAAGGAACTGCTAAAATTATCTTTTCTGGTTCTATTTCTTCTGTTGTTAAAAATTTGTTTAGACTTAGCTCAACCCAGTTATATCCAGCAGTTGTTCCTGGTTTTGTACTTGACACTCCATATTGGTCATATGCCATAAATACTATATAATCTGCGACATCTCCTATAACATTTCTATCAAAACACATTGACCAAGTTTCGCTACCATCTGGAGCTGTTACATCAACTGAAGTAACTAATCCAATTTCTTTTAGTCTTGGTGTTAATTCAATTATAAATCTTGAATACATGTCGCTATCTTCTTGTTTCATATTTTCAAAATCTATATTTACACCATCTAAATCATATTCTACACAATATCCTATAATATCTTCTATTAGTTCTTGTCTTTTTGTATAACTATTCATTATTTCTGATGTAATATCTAAACTTTCATTTGCTGCTTCTGCATTTGCAACCATTGGCCATACTTTATATCCATTACTGTGTGCCCATTCGATATATGCTTGTCCACTCTCCCCTACATTTTCTTTAAGTTCGCCATCAGTATCTAAATAGAAAAATGCTGGAGAAACTACATTTACACCATCTATTGTAGTTCCGCTTCTATCTGGTGCTGAACCATATTGTGAAAAATAATCCCAAGTCAAGTTTATTTTTCCATCTATTTGTTTTTCTTCTTCCATATTTTCTCTTACTGTAAACTCATTTTCTAATTTCTTAGTTTTTACATATCCAAGTTTTCCGTTTGCAGTTCTAATTCTTGAATATCCATTTTCAGAAGAAACAACAACTACTGTATCTCCTTTACCAACTCTATCAACAGTTTTAGCAATAAAATTAGTAGATGACTTAACTGCTAAATTTGAAGTTACTATTGCCTTTTTTTGTTCTCTATCTAGTGAATCCATTGTAATAACTTTAGTTTCTTCAATATTATTAATTTCTATGTCATATACATCATCCATTTCTGAAATAGGTAGATATATTATTCCGTCTTGATTAATTGTATGAGCATATATTTGTTTTTCTGAACCATTTATATTTATTACATTATCTTCAAAACCTATTGCAGCTATCTTTTTGTCATATGTTGTAATGATTTGGTTTGTTTCATCATCTTCATATATGTATTTATCAAAAAAGTTAGCTATGTCTGGTTCTGATAAGTAAATTATATCATCTTCTATTAAAATATCATTTTTTAGATTTGAAGTTACATTTTTATTGTTAATAACTAAATTTGTTGTTTTGTTGTTGTCTAGTATAATAAAATTATTTAAAATCATTGCTATTATGAAAATTACTAATAATGCAACTATTGTTATAAATGTCCTTATTATATTTTTCTTCTTTTTTTCTATTTGTTCATGTGTCATCTTTCTTTTTTGCTTTTGTGTTTTTCCTTCTACTCTTCTTCCTTCTCTCATATAAAATTCATTCCTTTTCTTGTTTATTTTTTTATCTGTTACAATATATCATAAATTGTATTTTTGTGAAACAGTTTTTACAAAAATTTAATAAAATTTATTATTTAGTTCTTTTCATTGTTTGAAGTTCTTCTTTTTGTTCTTTTGAAATCCTATAAGACTCTCTTGCTTTTTGTAATGACTTATTATATGTAAAATCATCTAATTTGCAATTTCCGCTTCTTAAAAATTCAATAGTTCTATCGTAATATTTTATAAGGCATATAGATATTGCCCAAGCAACTGCCATTCGAACATAATATTTATCACTTTTTATATTATTAAATATCTCTAAATCCTTATCTAGGTATTCTTCTTTGATATAGAAATCTAAAATCATAACTATTGCAAATCTTAAGTAAAATTCCTTACTTGACTTTAAATATTCTTGTATTAATTGCCACATTTCTTTTTCGTATTTTTTAGTGAATTTTAAACCAGCACAAAAGACATCACAAACTGCCCAATTATCAATTTTTGGGATGAAATCTTTTATCCATTTTTTTATTTTTTCGAAATCTTTTTCTTTTGCTTGTCCTATTATCATACCTTGTAACATTATTTCTTCATAATATTCATTATCTATGTTTTCTAATAAATATTGTATGTCATTTTCTTTTACTAATTGTTTTGCATATTCTCTTAATATTGGTACTCTTACTCCTAGTATGTTATCTGTATTTGGACATAAACCACTATGAAATTCTTTGTATTTTTCGTCTGCTATTTCAAATAAATGTTTTTTTATTTCTGTTTTTAGTGTGTTATTCATTTTTCTTTTTTATCCTCCTTTATGCTACATGGCTATTGTAACATATTTGGATATTTTCATCAATAAATATCAAAACTGTATTCTTTAATAATTTTATTATAGAATACAGTTTTTCGTAATTTATAATATAGATTTTAATTAAAATTAACAGTTATTATCATTCATATAATATTTCTTTTCAGCTAATTTATCTTGAACTCCTCTTAATGCTTCACCAAATCTTTGGAAGTGTACTATTTCTCTTTCTCTTAAATATCTTAATGGATCTAATACATCTGGATTGTCACGGCATAAGTCTATTAATTTTTCATATGTCGCTCTTGCTTTTTGTTCT
>CALXKC010000035.1 GCA_944388775.1 uncultured Clostridia bacterium
TAGTTCACTTATAGATTTATTAGTTAGATAACAATAATTGTTTTCTTTGCTTAAATATAAAATTATTGCATATATATTCTTTTCTTTATCACTTAACTTTTTATCTGTTAATATTTCTATTGGTATCCATAATCCTTTTAAGTTTAGACTTGACATTTAATACCCCTCCTCTCTTTCAAATTCGTTCGCTTTATTTTGGCTCTATTTTCGTTTTTGACATATAAGTAATATAAGTTTATATCTTAAAATTGTAGATAAAAAATTTCCAAAAAAAATTACCTTGAACTTATTTCTAAATTCAAAGCAATTTTTTATATTTATTTGCAACCGCTGTTGCAAAAATTACAAACACATCTGAATAATTTGTAAAGTTAATAATTAATTCTCCAATAACCTTTTTTGTTAGATCCAACTCTTTCCAAAATTCCCATATCCTTTAAAACTTTTATATTTCTATAAATAGTATTTGTAGCTTTATCCAATTCTTTTGCAATTTCAGGTTGTGTTATATGGTTATTGATTTTTACTAAATTAATTATATCTATTGATGTATTAGATAATTCAGGATATTTTTCCTTTATTTTTATCTCTACATTTATACCTACATTTTTCTCTACATTTATATCTACATTATCATCATTTCTATCTACATTTCTATATAATCTACTATAAAAAGTAACGATAAAAACATCATCAATAATTTCAAAATTGGGCTTTTTCTCATCATTTTCATAGGCTTGAAAAATCTTTTTTATACCACTTCCACGTCTTTCCATAAAGTCTAATCTTGAAAAAATATCACAAACTAATTGATTTCTTCTTTGACTAGTAGGTCTTTTTAATAATTCTTCTAAAGTTTTTCCGTTTCCAATTTTACCACAAGATACAATTTCAATTCTATCATCATAAAATGCTAATTCGACATTTGTTCCTCTCATCAGGTATGAGCGATGAGCCTCTGCGTTGATAAGTGCCTCACGCATAGCGTCTAAATCATATTCTGGGATTGTTCTTCTTGCTAGTTTTCCACCTTCTTTAACCCAGCCGTTTGACATATGCTTTTTGATAAATTCCATTGCATTATCAATTTGGTTTAAAATGCTTCCATAAAACTCAATATCATCTTTTGCTGATAATTTATCTAATCCATTCCAACGAGTACAAGATATAAATGAGCCAACTACTGGATTTTGGTCAGAATATAATAAAGCTGCATTTGTTAATTTTTCTCCACTTAATAAGCCAAATGACTCTAGATCCTCTTTTTCTATTTTGTAGTCTTTTATATCTTTAAAATATTTCTTTAATTTTTCAAATGTAAAATCTTTATATAAATTATCTGTTACTAATTCATCCCAACCTTGATTTCTTCCTCTTAAAATAAGCTCATTTAATTCTGTACTATTTGTTTCACAATCTTGGTCGCCTTTTCTTATATATGCAATTCTTGTGCCTTTATTCACATAATAATATGGCGTATGTTGACCTGGAATAACTTTTACAACTATTAAGTCTTTTCCTTGTATATTAACAATATCAATTGTTGGTATAATACTAGGATCTATTCTTGTTTTTATTCTATTAGCCACTTCTTCATAGGACTTTTTTATATCTTTGACACCAACAATTCTCTTTGTTCCATCTTCTACTCCAAATATTACATATCCAATATCATATCCATTAGCAAAAGAACTAACCGCTTTTAAATATTTTTTCGGTTCTTCAAAGCTTACTTGTTCCTTTAATTCCAAATTGTATTTTTCATCTGTTATTATTTTCTCTATATCGTTCATTTTTTATACCTTTCTAAATTCGCAGATGTATCTGCAAATTTCAAATAATTTTAATTTATTAGTATTATAGCATTTATTTCCAAATATTTCATTATAAATTCAAAAAAAGATGAACTTGTATATATTTTTTACAATTCATCTTTTAAATATGTGAAAATTTTATTTTTACTAAATTGTTAATAAGAGGAAACCTTTGCTATTACTACATTTTATTTTTTCGTCATAAGAGAACAAAATTGTTATAACAAGGGCTATTAATGTTATTCCTTTTTCTGTATTTTTTATTTTTGCTTTTGTTTTTCTCATTTTCTTTTACCTCCACTTTTACTTTTATGATTATATTTTTCAGAGTATATTTTTTCAATGATTTTTGAGTTTTTTTCTTGTACTGTTTTTACATAATTTTTAATATTTTTCTAGTTTTTTAATGCAGTTATTGGTATAACATATATTCCATCTGGTCTTTTAACTATTGCATCGTATAATCCACATATAATACACATAAACTTAGGTTTAACATCAACTGAATCATAAAATTTTTTCAAATTTTTTGCCGCTTCTTCTTCTTGATTTGAACCTAGTTTTATTTCTATTGCTCCATATTCTCCATCTGCTATTTCTACTATTGCATCAACTTCTAAACCTGTACTATTTTCTCTATAATGATATAATTTTGCATCTAAACTTTCTGCATATATTCGTAAATCCCTTTCGCATAAAGCTTCAAAGTAGAATCCGAATGTTTCTAAATCATTCATTAATTTTTCTGGTGTTATATTTAAAACTGCACATCCTAATGAGGGGTCAGTAAAATGTCTCTTTGCAATTTTTCCCACATTTGCTCTTGAACGTATGTTATACATGAATGAATTTTGATTTTCTATTAAATGTAACTTATTTAATACATCTAAATAATCTGTAACTGTATTTCTACTAACATTTAATTCTTCTTCAGTTGCATTATCTCCTATGTCTTTTACTAAAACACTATTTGTTGAAATTGTACTTTCATTTCTAGCAAGTGACCTTAATAGCATTTCCATCTTGTTTCTATCTCTTTTTACTCCATCTATTTCATTAATATCTTTATCTAATACTGCTTCTATATAACTTCTTGTTATTCTTCTTGCTGCTGTTACACCTAAGTTAATAGATTCTGGCCAACCTCCTCTTACAATTAAATCTGCAAGTGTTTGTAGTTCTACTTTTTTTACTAATTTATTCTTTACATTTCCTTTAAATAAATCTGCTAAAGATACTTCTCCTGTTGAATCTCCAGATTCATATAAAGACATTGTGTACATCTTCATTTTGCAAATTCTTCCCGCTCCTGAGTGATGAATTTGTGTTGTTACTGGTGTTGCTGAACCTGTTAATATATATTTTCCTTTTTCTTTATCTTGGTCACATTGAAACCTAATGGCATCCCATATTGCTGGCACTTCTTGCCATTCATCTATTAATTGTGGTTGTTCTTTATTTAATACTAAATTCACATCCATTTCTGCTAGGTGCTTTTCTCTAAAATTATCTGCTGTATTATTAAGATATGCAACACTATTTGAATGATTTAGTGCAGTCCAAGTTTTTCCACACCATTTTGGTCCTTCAATACTAATTGCACCGAAGATTTTAAGGTTTTCTTCAATTGTTTTATCTATTAATCTTTCTTTATATCCTTTTTTTGTTAGTTTCATATTACCACCCCTAACTACATATATCTTAACATATTTCCTTTTATTTTTCAATAGCATTGTGCAAATTTTAGCATTTTTGTTGTGCAAATTTTTGATGTTTTGTTGTGCAAATTTTAGCGTTTTTGTTGTGCATTTTTTATCATTATTTTATATATTTGCAATAATCCCAAATAGCCAAAAACTGGATAGAGCAAATTTACAAGATTAGAAAATCCAATTTTTGAAACTATAACAGAAGTTATACACATAATTAACGCAATATGTGAATAACTTTTTTCATTTTTGCTTGTATTTTGCAAAAAGCTCATTCCCAAAGAAATTGTGGTTGTAAATATTGAACCTAAAATTACAAAACCATACAAATATTTTAATATATAAAACATGTTCGAAACCACATATACTGCTGGCATTTCTAGCTTTTCAATATCTACATCTACTTTAGTTAATAGTAGAAAAATTAATGTTGACATTATTGCAATTATTACACTACTTAATATGCTAATTTTAGTTATTTGTTTTTTATTTTTTATATATTTATTTAATGTAATGAGTACTGGTGTAAGTAAAATGCTGTTATAGCTTGCATATAGAACTGCTTGTAATATAAATTCTATATTATTATTTAGTATCATGTAATTTTTTATTTGCAATAATGGCAAATTTTTTATATTTAATATTCCTATTATTCCTACTAAAATAATTAAAATAGGTACTATAATCCCATTCGCCTTTACTACTCCTTTTACACTTGTGTTTAAAATGATATATGTTATTGTTGCAAGTACAAAACTTCCAACTAATTGGTTTATTCCGAATTCTTGTGCAAAATACGTTCCAAATCCTGCTATCATTATGAAAAAAGTTACTAATGTAAATGTATTTACTACTAAATTTATTACTTTTGCAATACTTGAATTTTTATTATATTTTGTTGTTTTTTTGTATATTATTATATCTAGAAATTCTTTATAATTTTGTACATTATTTTGCTTTATAATTTTTAAGGTTTTAGATATTACAACTCCCATTAATATACTTGATATTAAAATTCCTAACAGTCCATTTATTCCATAAGAAAAAAAGAACAGGTATATTTCTTGCCCTGACGCAAAACCTGCTCCTATAAACGTTCCTATGATTACAAAAACTACTTTTATTATGTCTTTCATTTGGTTAGCTTCTCCTTTTGTTTTTGTAATATTTTATGATTTATATTAGTATTTTATTCTTCGGTTATTCTAATTAGGTCTGTCACTTTTGTTTAATTCTGAAACTAATTATCACATCCTTAATCGTCATTCTTTTTACGTTTGTGGCTTTATAACAAAAATTCATTATATAAAAATCATATGAATTACATGTGTGAATGAAAAAATATTATAAATTCTTTCATTATCAAGTAGGAGAATCTCAAACTTGTCTTTGAGAAGTGCCTACTTGATAATGTTAGAATTTATTTATTTTGTAATGTTAGCCATGTGATGAATATATTTTTATATAATGAATTTTTTGTTAGTTTATTTTTTTCTTCTTCTAACCTGCCATACTACTATTCCTACTATAATTATTAAAGCTGGGACTGTAAATATAATTGCTCTAATTATTGTATCTTGTTGTTCTGTTGCAGTATAAGTAACTGTTCCTGTATCTTTTCTTGCAGTGATATCTTCTTCTCTATCTGTTAAATATGCAATTGAATTTAGTACTAAGTCTTTGTTGTATGCTAATTGAATTGCACCGTATTGAGAGTTTTGGCTTAATTGATAATCAGATATGAAATAGTTTTCTCCAAATATTACTAATTTTGATTCTATTTCTTCTGTTCCTGCTTCTTCATCTGCTACTTGAATTGTTTTTACCATTTCTGCTCCAACTACAAATGTTCCTGTTTCTTCTCCGTCTGCTGCTGCATTTTGTTGATTGTTAAAGTCTGTTCTAAAGTATGAGCCTTCACTTGCAAGTAATAAATCGTTTTCTTCTACATTTAATTCATCTAGTTTGTCTGTATCTACATTTATTTTTGTAGCATTTACAAATATAACTCCTGTTGTGTTATATATGTCTTTTGTTATATCTGAATATTGTATTTCTGGCATAATTAGGTCTGGTTGTTCTGATACCATTTTGCTGGTGTCTGTTTCTCTTATAATTCCTACTTCAAATGGTTTTATTCCATATGTCTCTAAAACTTTATTAACATTTGGAAAATCTACTTCAGTGGCTATTGCTGCATTTAGCCATAGTATGTTTCCACCTCTATTTATATAGTCTAGGATAGAATTTGTTGCAACATCATCAAAGTCTTTGCTAGGTGATGTAATTACTAATGTGTCACAATCATCTGGCACTTTTCCTACTGATAGTATGTCTAAGGTTTCTGTTTCATTTACTTCATTTCCTAAGTAAATACTTAACATATACATATTTTGATTTAGTGAAAAGTCGCTATATCCTTCTAAGAAATATACCTTTGGCACTTCATCTGCTGTTACTGATAATATACTACTTGTTAGTTTTTCTTCAGCTATGCTTATTGTTTCATATGTTGATGTGTCATATGTTACTAAATCACTTGCTGTTAGCACTTTTGACCTTTCTCCACATTCTACAATTATTCCTTCTGCTCCACTTTCAATTCCATATTTTTGTGATAAATCTGGTCTAGTACTTACATCTTCTATTGCTTCTACATTAATTCTTTCATTTGCTTTTCCATATTGTTTTGCTAAGTCTACTGTTGAATCTTCATCAGAGTATCCTATAAAATAGATATTTACATCTTTTTCAATGTCTTTTACTCTTTCTTTACTTTCATCTGTTAATGTGTAAAGTTGTTCTTGTGTAAAGTCAAGTGGTGTTAAGTCTAATGCTTGCATTCCAAGGTTTATTGCTATAAATACTGCTATGATTAATAAAACTAATATTGTTGTTTTTGTTCCATTTATTAGCCATTTCTTTTTTATTGTTTGAATAAATTTATTTGGTGCTTTTTCTTTTTTTGCTTTTTTCTTTTCTTCTTTTTTAGCTTTTTTATCTTCTTTTGCTTTTATTTTCTCTGCTTTTTTAGCTTCTTGTTCTTTTTGCATTTTATCTTTATTCTCTTTCAAACTTTTTCCCTCCCTACATTTTTCTATCTTACACTTTTTCTTCTTTGCATAAATATTACTGTTAATAATAAGCATGCAATTGTAAATGTAATAAATGTTACTGTATCTGCAATATCAATTTGTCCTGCTGGGAATTTTGAGAACATATTGATAAGCGAGAAGTTTGTAAATATATCGCTAAATGATGGTAAAAACCATGTCAATATGAAAAATCCTATTGTTATTACTCCTGCTATTATTTGATTTTCTGTTATGCTTGATGCTAGTATTCCAAATGATATATAGCTCATTGCTAATAGTAAAAAACCAAGTAATGTTACTAATGCTGTTGTTAAGTGTGGTGTTCCAAAGAAGCTTAAGATAGCAAAATATAAAAATGTACAAAGTTCTGTTATTACTACTATTAATGTTGCTGCTATGAATTTTGCTATAACTACTTTTGTTATACTAAGTGGTGATGTTAATAGTAATTGCTCTGTTCCTGTTTTTCTTTCTTCTGCGAATGTTCTCATTGTTAATATTGGTACTATAAATGTTAGTATTGTTGCTCCTGAATAAAATATATATTCAAAATTTGTACTTTGATATGTAAATACATCAGTATAGAAAAATATACTAAACATTAATAGAAATAATCCTATAAATACATATCCAACTGGAGAATAAAAATATGATTTAATCTCTTTTTTGATTACTGCCCACATTATTTATTTTCCCCTCCTTCTATTAGTTTCATAAATGCATCTTCAAGAGTTGTATCTGCTTTTTTCATCTCGAAAATTGTTATATTTTCTTTTGCAAATTCTGAGAAAATTGTTTTTCTTAAATCAACATCTTGTTTTGCTTCTATCATATATTCTTTTGTTCCATCTTCATTTTCTTCTACTAATTCTATGTTTTCTATGTCTGCTATTTTTTCTTTAATATCTTTAATTTTGTTTTCAGTATCTTCTACTGTTACATATATGCAATTGTTGCTTGTTACTTTATCTTCTAGGTGTTCAGGTGTATCTATTGCTACAATTTTTCCTTTATTTATGATTATTACTTTATTACATATTTGACTTACTTCTGATAGGATATGTGAACTTAAAATAACTGTATGTGTTTTTCCTAATTCTTTTATTAGATTTCTTATTTCAGTTATTTGTTTTGGGTCAAGTCCTACTGTTGGTTCATCTAATATTAATATTTTAGGTTCTCCAACTAATGCTCCTGCCATACTTACTCTTTGTTTGTATCCTCTTGATAAGTTTTTAATTAATTTCTTTTGAACATCTTTTAGTCCTGTTTGTTCAATTATTTTTTCTACTTTTTCTTTTCTTTCTTTTTTATCTACTTTTTTGATTTCTGCCATGTATCTAACAAATTCTTTTACTGTTAGGTCTGTGTATAATGGCACTCCCTCCGGCATATATCCTATTTCTTTTTTTGCTTTTTTAGGTTTTTTTAACATATCATAGTTGTCAATTATTATTGTTCCTGATGTTTGTTCTATAAAACCTGTTAGCATATTCATTGTTGTACTTTTTCCAGCTCCATTTGGCCCTAATAGTCCAACAATTTCGCCGTCATTTATGGTAAAGCTAATATTGTCTACGGCTTTAACTTTGCCATACTTTTTTGTAACATTTTTTACCTCTATCACAAAAAATTCCTCCTTTTAAATTTTGTTTTTTCTTGTTTTGGCTTTTCATTTTCTCGTAATCCGTATTTCCCTAACATATTATCATTTTCTTTTTTTAAAGTAAAGCAATTCACAAAAAATTTACAATAGAATAGGGATTAGGGGGACGGTCCTAAAATCCCTTTTTTCAGGGATTAAGGGACGGACTTTGAAGTTATTAATTAAAATTTTACGTAGAATAACTTAATTTTTCTTGTAATAAAAAACAATCATCTTCATTATATTTAATATTAAAGAAATTAAAATAATTTGTTTGGAGTTTGTTATGGATTTTCTATACCCTTTCTTTGTTGCTTTTTCAATGATATTTTTTGCTGAACTTGGAGATAAAACACAGTTATTGGTTTTATCTTTTTCTGCTAAAAATAAAGCTTATAAAATTTTGCTAGGTGTCGCTTTAGGTACTTTTTTTAG
This sequence comes from uncultured Clostridia bacterium, assembly GCA_944388775.1. Classification (GTDB taxonomy): domain Bacteria; phylum Bacillota; class Clostridia; order TANB77; family CAG-508; genus CAG-269. Next base: position 8,699 of record CALXKC010000035.1, read on the forward strand.
TCATGGAATTGCAATTTTATTTGGTAGTAGTCTTGCTTCTTTTTCTAGCTCTTCTTTTCAATTTTATTTAAAATTTTTTACATATTGTTCTTTTATTATATTTGGTATTATTGGCTTTTTTCCAGAAAAGGAAGTTTCAAGTTCTTCAAATAAATCTAAACTTTCGTTTTTTAATAAACTTTCTCATTTTTCTTTTGGTGCTATTATAATTGTTGCTATTTCTATTGTTATTGGAGAATTAGGTGATAAGACTTTTTTGGCTTCATTAGGTTTAGGGTTAGAATATCCCTCTTATAAGCTTTCTTTGATTTGTGGCTCTATTTTTGGTATGTGTATGAGTAATTTACTTGCTATTTTTTGTGGAAAATTCTTGTCTAAGCATTTAAAGCCTTCTTTTGTGTCTATTTTGTCTAATATAATTTTTCTTGTTTTTGGTTTGTTTGGCATGTTTAGCTTATTTTTTTGATTTTTTTCTTGACATGGCAATATTTTTGTGCTATTATATTTATTGTCATTTAGTTATGGGTCAGTAGCTCAGCTGGATAGAGCACATGCCTTCTAAGCATGGGGTCGGGGGTTCGAGCCCCTCCTGGCTCACCAAAAAAGTCTTATACAAACATTGTATAAGACTTTTTACTTTCTTATATAAAAAAATAATTAACTATTAGATTTTTAATTCTTCTTTTATATTATCATTTAAAAATGTTACTAATATTTTTATTATATCATCAAAATCTATGTTTTCAGCATATTTTGTTTTACTTTTATAAATATTCCAATTCTTATGTATCCTATCATTTGTTAGAAGTTCCTCTAATATCTTATAATAATCTTTCAAGTATTCAGAAGAGCCCCTTTGCATTATTGTATTTTCTAATGCTTGCCTAAAAATATTCACATTGATTTCAGATTTTAATTTATTTAAAAAGAAATATATGTCATAATAATCTTTCATTCTTGCATTATATTTTCCTCTTCTTAAAATAGTTTCTATTTTTTCTACTAAAATGCTTTCTATGTTATAAGACTCAATATAAATTTTCTTATTTTCAAATAAGGAATGGTATTCGTAGTTCAATTCTCTTGGAGTAATTTCATCTCCAGTTGAAATATCAATTTCTAAAGCAACCTTTAAATTTTCAAGTTTTCCAACCAAATGGTATTTATTTCCGCCATATTCATCATCTTCTCTAATGTCAGTAATATTTACTATTTTAAATTTAACTTTATCATTGATATCTATTGATAATATTTCGTTAAGTACGGCTAACATTTTTTCTTTTGATACATCAATCCCTTTTATTGAAATATCCATATCCCTTGTACTTCTACTTTGAATACCAAGCATAGCAGAAAGAAGTAATCCACCTTTTAAGATAAAATTACTATTATATTTTGATACAGATATTCTTTCTAATATTCTTTCAAACATAAATCTTTGATATAGCTCAAGTTGTGTTAATCCAGATTTATTTGCTAATTCTTTCGATTTTTCAAATAATTCTTTATAATTTATCATTAAATTAGAACCTCCATTATATATTCAAATTTTTTGTGAACATTAAATATTTTTGAATATTTTTCTAAAGTAGTTAAATTTTTATTTTTTTGTTTAAAATAGTTGTTTACTATTTTATTATATACCTCTAAATCTACTGCATTTGGATTCTTTAATAAATCACAAATACAACGTTCGGCATTATATATTCTTATAGGATTACTATAAGGGCTTTCTATTTCAATAATTCCAATATCAAATTTATCTTTTGAAACATAATGAATATTCAAATTTTCATTAATGTTATTGTGATTTATCGTTGTAATATCTATTTTATATGGAACTCTATCACTTAAATTCAACAAATAACAGGCTGTATTATATGAAAATACTATATTTGAAAATCTCTTTTGAAGGATATAAAATTCATCTTCTATTAAATTATTATCAATATAAATGCCATAAGCTACTTTTCTCAATACTTTTTGCTTTATAAGTTCTGGTATCAATGTTTTGGAAATACCAATATTTTCAATTTCTCTAGTAGTTATATAACCGTAATTTTTTTTCAAAAATTTTTTTAATTTCTCAATTTGCATATTTATGCATCTCCTTACACTTTCTCGTATATTATATCACATTTACGAGAAAGTGTAAATAGTTTTGAAAATTTTTTGTTTTTAGATATAAAAATCATATATTAAATCATCCTATTTTGCATTTTACAACAAAACCATTTGCAAAGAAAGAGTAGTTTGTTTTTGCCAAGTTTCGGTTCACCAAAAAGTATTAAAAAAAGAAACATTATTCCTTTAAATGGTAATGTTTCTTTTTTATAATTTTAAATTATTACTTCGTTTTCCCTAGTAAAAAATCTTCTAAATTCAAATGGATTATTCCATTTTGGCTATAATTAATTTTATCCATTGTTATCACATATTTTGGAAAATTGTCATCTATATATTTGAATGCTCCAAATTCTCTTTTTATTACTTCATCACTTGATAAATAGTCTGCTACTTGTATATATTCTCTTTCTCCGAATTTATCTACTACAAAGTCTATCTCTCCTTTTTCTGTCTTTCCTATATATACTTCATATCCTCTTGCAATTAATTCATTATAAACTATATTTTCTAATCTTCCACCAATTTTCTTTTCAATTGGTGAACTTTTTAATGTAAGTAAACCTAAATCAGTTAAATAATATTTTTCAAGTGTTGCCATTACATTTTTTCCTCTTATATCATATCTATTTACCTTGTTGAATATTGATGAAGTTGTAATATAGTCTATATAGTTCATAACTGTATCTACAGATGTACTTATTTTCTCGTTTTTTAAATATCTTGCAATTGAGTTTGAAGATAATATTCCGCCAATGTTTTCCATCATAAATTGTATTATTCTATTTAATAAGCTAATATCTTTTATATTGTTTCTTTCTACAATATCTTTTAAAATAATCGCATTATATAAATCTCTTAAATACATTTTTCTTTCCATATCGTTATTTGTGTTATAAATTAATGGCATTCCTCCCCACTCAATGAATTCATCAAGAGCTTTATCTGTAATTTTTTCATTTTTTTCTTTTTTTAATTCTAAATATTCTGAATAAGTAAATGGCATCATTTTTATACTCACAAATCTACCTGTTAAAACTGTTGCAAGTTCTCCTGATAGTAATTTACTGTTTGACCCAGTTATAAAAATGCTAACATTCATAGTTGCTCTGAATGAATTTATAACTCTTTCAAAATCTTGAACATTTTGAATTTCATCAAAAAATAAATAATATTTATTGTTATCTTTTATTTTACTCTTTATATACTCATTAAATTTTTTAGCTTCTGTATACTCTATAAAGTCATAATCTTCAAAATTTATATATACAATATGATTTTCTTTTATTCCTCTTTCTTTTAGTTCTTCGATTATTTGCCCTAATAATACAGACTTTCCACATCTTCTTATTCCCATGATTACTTTTATCAGTTCACTATCATATAAATCTCTTATTTTCTTTAAATACAATTCTCTTTTTATCATATCTTTCACCTCTTTAATAATAATATCATATTTCTTATTTTTTGTAAAGTTTTTCAGTCCAATGTCGAAAAATTCTTTATTTTTTGACTTTTTTCGAGTCCAAAACATTATTATTGCTATAAAATTATATTTTAAATTACTTTATTCTGTATTTTATAACAAATCCATTAGCAAAGAAAAAGTAGTTTGTTTTTGCCAAGTTTCGGTTCACCAAAAAGTCTTATACGACACTTTGTATAAGACTTTTTTTATTTTTATTGAAAAAAATGTTTTAAAATGTTACTATATATACAAATTAATCAAGATAAGGGGAATAATATCATGGAATTATTAAAAAACAAGCAAAAAATAAGAAATATTGTTGTAATTATAATAATTGCAATTATGTGTGGAATCATCTTTTTTTATCAAACTAAAAAAGTTGGATTTCATGAAGATGAAGGATATACGCTAGCATCTTCCGTAAATCCCACAAATGGATTAATGGTAGCATATGATGAAAGTGGAAATACTGAGGGTCCAGTATGGAAAACACGTGAATTTGTAAAAGATTATGTGACACTTGCTCCTGAAAATATTTTTAATTTTTGGGCTCTTTATCATAATCAAGCAGGAGATAACCATCCGCCATTTTTCTACACTTTAGTACATTTTTCAACATTATTCTTTGGTGGAGAATTTTCAAAATATTCTGTATTTATTGTAAATATCATTGCCTTTGCACTAAGTTGTTTAGTATTAAGACAAATATTAAAAATCTTAGATAAAGACCATCTTTCAATTCCGACATTAATTTTCTATGGCTTATCTATGGGCGCAATGTCAATGGTAATTTTCCAAAGAATGTATATGTTATTGACATTCTTTATAATGCTTTATTTTTATTACACTCTTAAACTGTATTTGAATGATTTCAAACTCACAAAAGGGCTTGTAATAAAACTGGGTATTACTACTGTTTTAGGCTTTTTAACACAATACTTTTTTGCAATTTATGCATTTTTCATTGCTATTCTTATGGTTATTCAAATGATTAGACGTAAAAAATATAGTGATATTAGAAATTATCTATGTTCACATCTTTTGTATGCTGTAATTGGTATTATTTTATTTGTACCTTGTATATATCATTTATTCTTTACAGATAGAGGTTTGAAGAACTTAGGTAATAGTGGATATTTAGACCATTTGATAACATATGTAAAACATCTGGCATATGCGTTTAGTGTAAATGATAATATGATTTTAATAAGTATCGTTTTAGTATTATTCTTTGCAGGAATTGTTTATCTATTTAAAAAATCTGATAAGAAGTTTGTGGTTTTATTAACTGTTCTTCCAAGTATTTTTTACTTTTTCATTGCAGTTAAATTGACTTCTTTCCAAGAACTTAGATATATTATGCCTGTAATACCTTTTGTAGCACTTACTTTTATGCTTATTTTAGACAAGTTGTTACAATTCAAGTATAAGAATGTGGTAACAATAGCTATTGCAGTGATTTTATCAATTAATGGTATAATTTTCTCTAAACCAAAATTTTTGTATGAGGATTATGCTAAATGTTTAGAAATAGCTGAGGAAAATAGCGATAAATCTTTTGTGTATGTTTATGATAATTTCTTTAATCATATGCAAAGTTTGCCTGAGATGATGATTTATGCAAAAACTTTCATTGTTAATGTAAATAATAATGATATGCAATATTTGATTAATAATGATACTTTAAATAGTGAAGATTCATATATTTTATGTATTAAATGTTATATGGATAATGAATCTATTTTGAATGAGATTAGAAATAATACTGATTTTAAAAATATTACTCAAATTTATGAAGGTGTTAATTCTTCTGAAACAATTGGTAATAACTTATATTTAGTTTCTAAATAGCTATAATTTTGATTAAACAATAAAAAAACTATATAATGTAACTTATATAGTTTTTTTATTGTATTAAATCATTTCTTCCACTCCATAACATATTCTTTTTCTCCGTGTAGCTTCATCAATTTGGATTTTAGTATTTTTAAATCCCATTGCAACATAGAAAAGTGTTGCATCTATATTTTTTTCATAAACATGTAAATTTAGATGAGAGTATTTTTCTTTTATATAGTTTATTAATCTTCTTCCAATTCCTTCTCTTAGACAATCATTTTTTACAAATAAAGCTCCTATATATCCATCATCTAATAAACTTATAAATCCTTTTATCTCTCCGTCTTCAGTATATACATATGTTTCTGAATTTTGTAAATATTCATTTTTTACTTTGTTGAAATTTTCAAGCCAATAGTCTTTTTCAATAAATGGATGTGCTTTAAAATTACCTTTTGTCCATAAAGTCATAACTTTTACGGTGTCTTCTTCTTTAAATTTTCTTATCATATGTACCTCCTTTTTAATTACATGTTATCAATAAATTCTTGTATTGATATTGCTTCTTTTTGCAATTGTTTAAGATTGTCTGTTTGTTCAATTTGTTGTAACACAAATTTTGAATAACATTCCATCAATTCTCTTAGTTCTTCATTTTTCCAGTTTTCTAATGGTACTTTCTTATTATTCTTTAAATTTTTATTTATTTTTATTTGCTTAATTTGCTTTTTAGATTCTTCTTTCCTCTTCTTCATTTTTTCTAATTCTAAGTTTGACAATTCTTTTACTGAGCCATAATCTCCATGGCTTACACATGCAATCATATTTTTTAATATTTGGATATATTTTTCATTTTTTATCATACATTTCAGTCCTTTTTATTTTATAATACCTAATATGTTGTTTATTGTCGTCAGTGATACACTTAATATTACCATAGAGATATTAAATTTTCAAGCTTTTTTGATTTTAATTGTCATTTTATTTCATATTATGCCAAAAATATTATATGAAAATAAAAGTAGATAACTTTTATATAAAATCATCTACTTTTACTTACTTAATTTATTATTCTTTCCAGAATGCTTCGTATGTTTTTAATGCAGAATATATATCATATTTACTTGTCACTTCATATGGTGCATGCATTGATAATACTGGAACTCCGCAATCAATAACATCTGTTCCTTTATTAGCTAGGATATAGGCTATTGTGCCTCCTCCTCCAATATCAACTTTTCCAAGTTCAGTTAATTGATATTTAATCTCATTTTTATCTAATACATTTCTAATCCATGCAACATATTCGGCATTTGCATCAGAAGCTCCTGATTTTCCTCTTGCTCCTGTATATTTTACTATTGCTATTCCTTTTCCTATAAATCCTGCATTTGTTTTATCTGAAACAGATGCATAAATTGGATCAAATCCTGCATCAACGTCAGATGATAGCATTTTTGAGAAACAAAATACTTTGTCTAATAGGTTTGGTCTGTTTATGCCTAATTTATTTAGCATTTCAGATACAAAGAAATCAAACATATGTGATTCCATTCCTGTATTTCCCATACTTCCTATTTCTTCTTTATCTGATAATATACATACTGCTGTATTTTTTACATTTTTTAAATTCATCATAGCTGCAAGTGATGTATATGCACATACTTTATCATCTTGACCATATGCTGCAACCATGCTTTCATCTAAACCAAGGCTTCTTGCTTTAAATGCTGGCACTAATTCAATTTCAGCACTGTTTAAATCTGCTTCAGTGATTCCATATTTTTTGTTTAATAAATCTAAAACATTTAGTTTTACTTTTTCTGTTAGTTTTTCGTCTTTATATGGAATACTTCCTATTAGTAAGTTTAAATCTTCTCCATTAATTCCGTTTTTTAGTTTCTTTTCCATTTGTTCTTGTGCCAAGTGTGGTAAAAGGTCTGTTATTGTAAAGATTGGATCTTTTTCATCTTCTCCTATGTTTAGTTCGATTTTTTCTCCGTTTTTCTTTACTATAACTCCATGTATGCTAAGCGGAATTGTTGTCCATTGATATTTTTTTATTCCTCCATAATAGTGTGTTTTGAAGTATGCAAGTCCTGTGTCCTCATATAATGGGTTTGGTTTTAGGTCTAATCTTGGTGAATCTACATGTGAACCTATTATATGCATTCCGTTTTCTATGCTTTCTTCTCCTATTATTGCTAAGTACATACTTTTTTCTCTGTTTACAAAATAGATTTTGTCTCCTGGTTTTAGTGTTTCAAATTCCATTATATCTTTGTATCCATTTTTATCTGCTAATTCTCTTGCTTTTTTTATAAATTCTCTTTCTGTTTTTGCTTGATTTAGGAATTCCATATATTTTTCTGATATATCAAATATTTCTTTTCTTTCTGCTTCGTCTGCTTCTTCCCAACCGTCTTTTTTTACATTAAATAATTTCTTTTTTAATTCTTCTCCCATATTTTATCCTCCTTCTTATAATGCAAGTATATCACTTCTTTTTTATTTTTTCTAGTTTTTTTATAATTTATTCGTATTTTTATTGACTTGTCAAGTTTTTTTTGCTAAAATCTCAACTTAAACACTTTTGAAAGGGTAAAACTCTCCAACACGTTGAATAGCAACATGTTGGAGAGTTAATA